>NZ_JBIMEV010000007.1:0-136316 GCF_051262595.1 Salipaludibacillus sp. CF4.18 | reverse complement strand
TAAACACCCCTTAAGAAAGGCCTAAATGTGAAAAATAATTCCTCAATTGTAATAAAGGGGGGGGAAGTAAAAAATACTTTAATGGTGTTATGAAACGTTGATTTTCAAAGTTAAAATAAATAAGTGTACTGGAAGAACGATCGAGTATACTTTATTTCGATTGATCTATTTTTTTATTGTCATTCGGTCTAGTCTATTGTGATTATTTATAGTTGTTTGGTTGTTGTCGTTGGAAGTAAAATAATCATTATAGAGAAGCATTTTTCATGATGGGAAGTATATTCTCTATCTATTTTAAGTGCTTATAAATATTAAATTCGCATGTATACAACAGAGTACACAAGAAAACTTTATGTATTCTTTTTGTTTTCGTAATCGTGCACATGTGTACGAAATTGTATACATGCCTTTGTTAAGGTGTTTTCGGAAAGTTATTTTGTATACGTTGATGTATACAATCACGAACGCAACTTTAGGATGATTGAAGAACGAACTCATCTACTATATTATTTAGTGAATGGCAGATATTAGTTATATAATTTTACTAGTAAATGGAGAGGGATGAGAATATATGAGGAAAAGTAGAATTGCAGCAATTGATGTAAATTCTATTAAAGCGTTATTTGGAAAAGCAGAATATGAGCTAAACATGCCTAATGTTATTGCGAGAGATACAGAAGATAGACCAGTAATAGGAATAGAAGAATTGGATGATAAAAATCCACTAGAAGGTGTACATATACGAGTCCACTCACCTGCTTTAAGGGAAAACAATGCTATTTATCGTGTCGGTGACTTAGCAACTAAGAGCGGAAATGCAACTGAATTAGATCAAGGTAGCAGCAAATCTGAGGAAGATCAAACATTAATCATGCTTTTTGCTTCTTTGGCATTAGATGCAGCCAGAGCAGAAAATGAGGATTTGTTTGAAAGAAAAGATAGTGTTATTAATGCTAATTATACGCTAGGTACAGGACTACCTCTTCGTGAGGTAAAAGAAGGAAAGGACGTAGGGTATCGTTCACGTCTTTTAGGATCTGTTCATCAAATTGAATTTTTAGTAACTCCCAAATATCAAGGTATAAAGGTGAATATAAAGTTTGACCATGTGAAGGTTTACCCTGAGGGCTTTGCTGCTTATATTAACTTAGTTATGGATAATGATTTAAATATCATCAACAGAGACTTAGTAGATAAGAGAATTTTAATCCAGGACATTGGTGGGTTAACTACAGATATTGCTGTTATTGAAAATCGGAAGGTAGACGATGATAAAGCTCAAGGGTTTAATATTGGAGTATCTGAATCTTTAGAATCTATCAGAGAAGAAATTAGAACAAAACATGGTGTAGAGCTAGATAGTCGTAGAGATGTAGTCGAAGTAATCACAAAGAAACACGATCGAAATCATATTATGGTCAAAGGTAGTCGGACAAGCGTTCATGATATTACGGATAGAATATTATTAGAAATTGCTAAGAAACAATACCGACATTTACGCAATGTTTGGCAAAAAAATTCCCAAACTGAGATTTGTTATTTTGTAGGTGGAGGGTCCATGGTTTTAAAGGAGTATCTCAAAACGATCAATAATAATTTAGATGGTTACAATATTGATTTTTTTGAAGACGAAAAAGAGAGTATTTGGATGATGGCTAATGCGTATTACAAGTTAATCTCCGCTTTTGATAAAAAGAATAATAAAAAACAAGTAGAAGAAGAGGCAGAGAAAAGAACTGTAAAAAACAAATAGGGTGATTTTATGCTAAAAAAGGGGACTACAAAGATTGAGAGGGGACAGGCGATTACATTTCGCCTACCTTCTGACACACCAGATCATATATTGAGACAATTACAAAAGTTAAAAGAAACTGAGAGAAGAAACTTTTCCAGTGAAATTGCTAAGTTTATTTTAGACGGGGTAAGTAATTCCCTTTCAAAAGAAAGAGAAACAGTGACAATTCCTCTTCCGAGACAATTAACGAAAGAACAGCGTAATTGGTTAAAACATTCACACTCTGAAGCCTTGTTAGGGAGTGTCGTCTACCAGTTATTAGCAGATCCGGTTCGAGCAACTTCTTTTCTAGCGTCTCTTAATAGCAACGCGATAGATATTGATGAGGCGTTATATCTACAAGAGACTAATGTCTCAACGGAAGAATTCAAAACTGGTGACGACCAATCTAATTTTAACCATGAGTTGAAAGAACCTCAGAATCCTGTAACTAATGAAAAAGATGACGTGGAAGATGATTTGATGAACTTTGATTTGACAAAGGCAAGAGAAGAGTATGCATCGTCTTCAGAAGATAGTCAAGAAGAGAAAGTGGAAGAAGAGGATGGAGAAGATTTACTTGGTGATTTTCTAGCACAAATGAACAAGTAAACTATATAACCAAGCATCTTCATAGAACAGTTACAATAGTTTTTAAACAACATGAACACGATGTAAAAGAAGTGTCGAAGAGTGTGTATCAAAAGGTAAAAATGCCTTTTAATACATATGTGTTACATCTTTATTTTATGGTTAAGCAATAGAAATGCCTCATTACCGATGAGGAAGTAACCTAATGCATTGATGAGCTAAGTGAACCAATAGCCAAGTGTATTTCAGCGGATATGGTCTTGTGAAAGCCTACCTAAATGAGGAATAAAACCTCATTTAGGTACACTGCAGAGAACCATATCATAAGTGAAATATAGTAGATAGCTCTTAATTACTACTTAAAACTCCCGTCTCATTTATGTTGGATGAGACGGGAGTTTTTTAGTTCGATAATATCTAGAAGTAACTTACTATGCCTTTAATTTACTCTTTGACCATTCACCATTAAATTCTGTTTCATTATAGGAAAAGAAGTGATGGAGGACCTTATCACGGTCATCTAAAAAAAGTTGATCTGCTACAGCAGAGACGAGTTTTGGTATACCATATCTCATACCTGATAGTGCAGAAGCGGAGATACCACAACTAATTAAAGCAGAGTAATTAAAAGCAAAAAGCCCATGAAGATCTTTTTTTCCCTTCTCATCTTTACTTAAGAAAGCAAAGCCTGGACTTAAATAAGGATGTGCGTCTAGTATGGGGTTTGCCAATTCCCTAGGGGCTTTATAGAAGTCACCCCAACGAGCAATATCACTTTCAACAAGCTTTAACTCCGGACGCAAAGCCGGATCAGTGAGAAGACCAGTACTTATAAGTAAGTAATCAAAGGTGAATCTTCCTTGAGGGGTTGTTATCACTGCCCCCTCTGCTACAGACTCAACTTCAAGCCACGGAGAATTTAAATGCAGATTAAAACCAGACCATGAGGTTGCACGCTCAAAAGTATCATTGGTTGGTGGTTGATTGTGTTTAAAGAAATGGGCGATAGCTGCATATTTATCACCATCTGAAAGGGCATGAAAACGTTCGATCATACCGGAAGCTTCCATTTGACGGATTGGATTAATTCGCGTCATCTCTTTTCTCCGGATAAAAATATGAGCCTCGTCAACACCTTCTGATAAAGCAAAATTAGCGTTATCAAAGGCAGAGGCTCCACCTCCAAGAATACCAATCTTTTTCCCTTTCAGTTTTTGAAAATCAATTGTTTCAGAAGTATGCGCGTAAAGATATTTTGGTAAATTCTCGGCAATCATGGGAGGTATATGCCACTCTCCGCCACCCTGAATACCAGTAGCAAGAATAACTTTACGTGCAAGTAAGGAAGACGAGGGTGCATTAGGTCCTTCAATGGAAAGTCGGTGCAACCCTTCTTCTAAAGGCTCGATAAGATTGAGTTTGATATTATTCAGGACAGGAAGTTGAAGAACCTTTCGATACCAGCGAAGATAGTTCATCCAATCCCCGCGTGGAATCTTATCTACTGCTTCCCAGCCTTTTGCTCCATACTGAGCTTCCCACCATGAACGGAAGGTTAACGAAGGAATACCAAGGTCAACGGAGGTTAGATGTTTCGGTGTTCTTAGCGTTACCATACGGGCATAGGTTTCCCATGGTCCCTCTGAGCCTTCGTTATTTTCATCGATAACAAGAATGTTGGAGACTCGCTCTCGCAAAAGACCAAATGCGGTGCCGAGACCACTTTGACCACCCCCGACGATCACTGCATCGTATACATGTCCCTCAGGGTGATAGAGCATACGGCTCCAATCCTTACCTCCAAAAGCAAGGTAAGAAAGATCAGTTTTCACTCTTTCATTTAAAGCCTTTAAACTCATCATCATCATTCCTTTCAAAATCGTTATTCAAGAAGCGTTAAGTTTTAGAGAATATAAGATGGTGAGTTAAGTTATCAATAATACTTCTATCCTTGCGCATATTTTAGCACTTAGATTAATTGCATGGCATGGTCATTATGGCTAAAACTGCTTATTCTTTTTGAACATAATCACTAGATGGATGCACCAAAATGTTCAAAGGTAGATAGTTGGAATATAAAGATAACAGTAAAAAGCATTTGTAAGCGCTGTTATCTTTATTTTTTGCTCTTTTGCTTTTCTTCTGTGCAGTATTTACATGTGAGATGATTAGACAAGGTTTGTGATGAAGGCTAGACTTTTTACCTTACGAGCTTGGCATTGGGCAGATACTTAGAAGAAAGTAAACCGAAGCGGAATAAGAAAAAGATAAAACGAAGAAGGGACTAATATAATTAGTCCCTTCTTCGTCTATAAATTATGAATTTGCTAAAACGGAAACTTTCGCTGTCGGCGAATACGTTTTGCTTTCCTTCATTGTTTTATTTGGTGAGGCTGTGGCAAAGTTCCCTTTAAAATAGCTGAGTATAGAACTTAAAATAACGATCGATAGGATGGAATACATTCCATTAATAATACCAACTGTAAAAAGACTGATTAATATTACTGAAAAATCGAATGAAAAGCTTACTTTTCCGGGATTAAAGTTGAATTTTTTCTGTAAGAATAATGCTAAAATATGAGCACCTCCAAGTGAAGCGCCAGTAATGAATAAATAAGATACTCCAAGTCCGATGACCACACCTCCCAAGATGGCTCCTAATAGAGAAGGGATAACAAAGTGAGGTAAGAAAATGTCAATGCTTGTCATTAAAGATAAAAATGAAACGGCTAAGATAGTTGATACTGTGAATCTCCAGCCCATCGTTATAAAAGAGAATATATAGAATGGGATATTGATGATAAAAAAGAATAAACTAAAAGGCATATTGAAAATGTACATAAGGCCTAAAGATAAGCCGGCAGTTCCGCCTGTTAAAAGGTCAGAGTGCTGTAAAATAATTACTCCTAAGGCAACCACAAAGGAACCAAATAGGATTTTTAATAGTTTACTCAAAGTTGATTCCTCCAATAGAAAATACTTTAAAAAGCTATAGTATAATGATAGAACACTATTGGAAAAAAAGGTATGCAAAATAGAATGCATTTATTCGTTACATGTAATACAATGAATATATTATCACGTTTTAGCCTTCAATTTGAAATATTGCCTGGGAGTGATTATAAAATGGACCAAATTGATATCGATTTACTTAAATTACTGCAATCAGACTCAAGAATGGCAATTAGTGAATTATCCAAGCATTTAGCATTGAGCAGGCCGAGTGTTTCGGAACGGGTACACCGTTTACAGGAGAGAGGTGTCATTAAGGAATTCAGTGCTCGAGTTTCTCCAGCAGCAGTAGGGCGTGACACGACCTTATTTATACAAATTAGTGAGCTTAAGATTACTCCGCTTGAATTTGAAAGATTAATTAAAGAGGAAACAGATATCATCGAATGCCACCGTGTGACCGGTCAAACGAGTTATTTTATTAAAGCAGCAGTGAGTAAAATTGAGGGACTGGCCCTGTTAGTGGATCGACTTATCCCATATGGTAAGATAAATACATCGGTAGTACTAAGCTCACCAGTATCATACCGACATATATTGCCTCAAGATACGAAATAATAGAAGACTTTTCGGAGTTGAAAGGAGTTAATTGTTTTATGAGGTATATGAAATCGCAAATGAAAAAACTTGTAAAAGAGAATAGAGAATTACAACAACATTTGAAAGACCTTATCGAAGAACATGATCTGGAAAAGACCTATGCACTTAAGGCTCTGTACCATTCAGAAGTTGCTGACGGCGGGAAATATCAAGAATCTTACCAGGCACTTGACCCGAAGAGCTAGTAAAGATCGCAATATAGGTTGATGTATGTTAGTATTTACAGCAATATGACAAGAGGAAGTGAACTTACGTGATAAATATCACCATCCCAACGCCGGACATTACAATTACAAAACAAGATTCTCCAGAAATGAGTAATACTTACGGATTTACTGATTTCCACCTAGTTCCTCGTGATAAGGGCGGAATTCTAATGTTTTTAAATGAGGAAGAAGACTTATTATTTGTTGGAAAAGCGCGGAAATTACGACCAAGATTGAAAAAGCATTTTGAAGATAATGTTTCTCCCATTAAACACCACCGGGACGAAGTGACTAAAATTCTTGTTTGTTTGATTCAAGAGCCTGTCGATCGAGAAATTTACGAAACGTTCATTATTCACGAACTCAAGGCAAAGTACAACGTAGACAAAGTATTTTATTAAGAAAAATAAGCAATAAGTATAGTCCGGGGTGACTACACTTATTGCTTTTTGAATTGCATGCAGCGGAAGCCCTCGCTGTAGCATAAAAGTACACTTTACAAGTCAATTGTTAAGTTGATCGTTTCTGGATATTTTTGGTCAGATGGCAACCTCCTTCCGAGATAAAATAAGTCGCTTAATTCTTTCTGTCTTTGTACATGTATCCCCTCCATTATTCTAAATTTACTTCCATCTATTATAAAGGTTCGTTGAAATTACATGTCATATACTAGGACTTGCATTAATCCTATGGATCGGGCCCTTGCTCTGTTCGCTCTTTAAGGGAAGACCTACTTTCCGTTAACTGGTTGTGCCCAGTATTCAGCATCATATAATCTAACTGTCTTTGCCCAGTACTAAATCGTTGCTGCATTTCAAGAGCGTGCATCATATTACCGGTTTTCCAAGTGAGACCGGCTAAATTTCCATTGTGTATCGTTAAATTCTTTTCGTATAAATTCGGGAACGTATCTTTTAATAGAGAGGCTATGTAGTTTTCTCCCAGATTCGATTCGAAAGTAATAGAAGAACTTAATGACAGTAAGTTCTCTTTTACACTCTTTTCCGTTTGTGCTAATACTACAGTGGAGAATAAAAGTGTAAATGACAGTAGTAGAATAAATGACGGTAACAACATTTTCATAAAAACTTCCTCCTCTAATCTATTAATCTATCTTAGTCTCTATTATAAAAGCTGACTTTTAAAGAGGTTGTCGAACGAACAGGAGGTTGTAAAATAAGTTTTGGACAAATCAGGACAAATAAAATTCATATACTAAGTTTAATTTGGAATGATGACATAGTTAGATGTTCGAATAGGGAGAGAAGAGTCTTATTGCGACGAGAGTTTAAAAACTTTTTTCAAGGAACAAATAAAAAACGAGAGAATTGCTCCCTCGTTTTTTGAACTTACGCTTTTATAAAGACTCTTTAACAACTTTTTTATAATAAAGAACGGAGAGGATTCCGAAGATAGAGTACAAAATGGTGTAAATGCTCATAACAATGATCATCGGTGTCCAAATTTTTGTTCCGAAGAAAAACCAGCCTGATTGAATTTGCAAAGAGGCAGTGTAGCAATCCTATGCGGTAACTTGATCATAAGCGATTTATAGAATCGTCAGAATTCAAATGTTGTATTTGACTTGCCTACTTTTCACCATCGTTAGAAGAGTGTTGAATAATCTATTGAAAACATCAAAATTGAATAGTGTCATTTTGATTAATTTTGTGAACGTGTTCACTATCTTGTAAAACATGTGATATAATACCTAAATATTGTTAATTAAAATGATTAGCATTATCCAATTTCCAGAGCGTTATAGAGATAATCGGGGGGACAAAGTAGTGGACAAGAAAGTAAATAAAAGTTTGAATGTTTCGCTATTAATGAGTGAATTAAAGCAGGAAAATAGTGATATGCAAGGTGTCATGAAAAATATTCAAAGTATATCGAGGAAATCAAATATCTTAGCTTTAAATTCTGGAATTGAAGCCGCTAGAGCTGGAGAAGCTGGTAAAGGCTTTGCAGTTGTCGCAACCGAAATCAAGAAATTTGCCGAGGAAAGTCTTGGTGCTAGTAAGGAAAGTGAAAAAATTATAGGTAATATACGAGATAAAGCGAATGAAATAATTGCTGTAAGAACCGTAGATATTGCCTTTGACACGATTGATAAGATTGACCGGAATTTATTTGAGAGAAATTGTGATGTCCAAGCTTGGGCGACTTTTGATGCTGTGAAGAATTGTCTAATTAGCCCTACACAAGAGAATAAGGAGATCGCACATTCATTTTTGACGAACATATATAGGATTTATGAAGTTTATTTTGATTTGTTAGTCGTTGATATTAATGGGGAGATTATTGTAGCTTCTCAGAATGAAACCGAGGTCGGAAAATGTATGTCCGATCGAGATTGGTTTAAAGAAACTGTTCAGACAAATAAGGTGCACGTGACTGACATGTATCATTCATCCGTTGTTGGTGGATACACAATGGGTTATTCCAGTCCAATCCATAATGACTCGGGTAAAGTCATAGGAGTACTTACTACGAGGTTTAATTGGGATTTTATTTATGATATTATCGATCGTGTAAAGATTGCTGAAGATAGTAAGTTATATGTTATTAATTCTGAAGGATACATCATTGCCTCAAGGGATCGATCAGGTATATTAGAGAAAAAACTTACCGACATGACAGCAGTGAACAATGTTTTGTCAGGTAAGGAAACTCATGGATATGTGATTGAAAACAATCAAATACACGCTTATTGTTTAACGAATGGATACAATGCTTATAAAGGAAAAGGATGGACAGTGATTGTTATCGAATCAATCGCGTAAATAAATAGATAGGATAGTTGAATAAACGTTATATATCGTATTGAACAGTCTTTTTTGGAGAAATATCGGAATAAGTCTAGCGAAAGCCTACGATAAATTCAAGTATATATGACATATGTCATACCCTTGTTTTGACGTTTATGACTTAACTAGGGCATATAAATCCTTTATTCTTATAAAGTAAGATTAATCCTGAATATAGACATTCGAATTTCAGGAGTCTCATACAAGGAGGAAATGCTGTAATGAGTAATTCAAATATTGCTAAATTAAAAAAAGAAATGGCTCCATATGAAAAAAATGACACAAGAGCAAGTGTCAAACAAGTAATTAATACGCTAGTTCCTTTAGTTATCCTATGGTATTCAGCATATTTAAGTATATCTGTATCCTATTGGCTGACTATTCCTTTCTTAATCGCCACAGCTGGCTTTTTGGTTAGAACGTTTATTATTTTTCATGATTGTTGTCACCAATCGTTTTTCAAGAATAAGAAGGCAAATGAAATAGTGGGTACGATAACGGGGATATTAACTTTAGTTCCTTATCAACAATGGAAAAACAGTCACAATACGCACCACGCAACAAGCAGTAACCTTGATAAAAGAGGTACTGGTGATATGTGGCTCCTTACCGTTGATGAATATAAAGATGCTTCTATTGGGACAAAAATCGGTTATAGAATTTACCGTAATCCTATCGTTATGCTGGGAATTGGTCCACTTGCGGTTTTCGCCTTCCAATACCGTTTCAATACTAAAAAGGCGAGACGTAAAGAGAGAATCAATCTGTATGTAACTAATTTCTCTATTGTTGCTCTTTATGCAATTTTAAGTTTGTTAGTAGGTTGGCAGACATTTGTTATGCTTCAGCTTCCTATGCTATTAATATCAGGAATGATGGGTATTTGGTTATTTTATGTTCAACATCAATTTGAAGATTCTTATTTTGAACATAGTGATGAGTGGAGTTATGTACAGGCAGCAGTAGAAGGAAGTTCGTATTATAAACTTCCGAAAGTATTACAATGGATCACAGGAAACATTGGTTTTCATCACGTGCACCACTTAAGCCCTAGAGTTCCTAACTATAATTTGGAGAAGGCTCATGAATCATCACAGCCACTTCAGAAAGCTACAACAATCACAATAGCAACAAGTTTCAAATCACTTCGATATCGTTTATGGGACGAAAACGCGAAAAAATTCGTTACGTTTGGAGAAGCTAAAAGAATAATAAAGCTTGAAAATGATTTAGTGAAAAATTAACGAATAAAGAGATTAAGGAAACTTTCCTTGTATATAAAAAATAACAAAACTAAACATGCTTTGCCACGTTAGCACCTGGGTAAACCCCCAGGTGCTAACATGTGGTACAATACACATAAATTCAAGAAAATCCATGGAAAAGAGGGAAGGACTTGAAAAATTGGAACCAAAAGTTTCGTAAGAATACAGGGCTTAGTCCATACGTATGGATCGTCTTTTACATCCTTCCTTTTTACTTCATAGTGCAAGATTCCTCCACACTACAAATTGTTATTGGAATTACAATGGTCGTCGGTTTTTTTATTTGCTATGTTCTGTCATTTGCGTCACATGGCTGGATTATATACTTAGGTGCGAGTTTACAAATTGCAATAGCAACGGCTATGACACTGTTGTTTGGCTATATATATTTTTTCCTTTTCCTAGCTTTCTTTATTGGCAATCTCAGAAATCGGGGGGCCTTTTTTACGTTATACACGATCCTTCTTATTAGCACATTTGGAACAAGTTATTATGGATTTATCGCCCATAGTGTGTTTATAACACAACTACCCTTTGTATTTCTCAGTATAGTTGCTGTTATTCTTCTTCCGGTAAGTACGTATAACAAAAATAAAGAGGAGCGACTTCAAGGCCAATTGGAGGATGCAAACAAGCGTATATCTGAACTCGTTAAGTTAGAAGAACGTCAGCGAATTTCCAGAGATCTTCACGATACTCTGGGTCAGAAACTTTCATTAATTGGGCTAAAGAGTGATTTGGCAGCAAAACTTATTAGCAAAAATCCGTATCAAGCCAGGACTGAGATTAAAGATGTTCAAAATACTGCAAGAATTGCTCTCAAAGAAGTAAGAGAACTAGTCACAGAGATGAGAGGTACGAGGTTAGAAGATGAGATACCTCGTGTACAGCAAATATTACAGGCAGCAAATATTGACTTCCATTTCAAGGGGTCTTTGGAACTTCCGAACACTTCTCTTATTGCGGAGAATGTCGTGAGTATGTGTGTAAAAGAAGCGGTAACTAATATAGTGAAGCATAGCGGGGCCACAAATTGCTCTATCATTATCGAATCAGAAGACAGGGATCTTGCGGTGAAAATAAAAGATAATGGGATTGGAATAGACACTTCAAAAAGTCGAGCAAAAAAAAGTGGTGTAAAAGGAATGAAGGAAAGATTAGAATTTGTTAACGGTAATTTGGAAATCTATGCAGAGAACGGTACCACAGTTGTGATTAATGTACCTGGTGACTATAAGTAAAGGCTAAGCAAAAAAAGAAGAGGGTGAGAAAAAGTATGATACGAATTGTTATTGCGGAGGATCAAAAGATGCTGCTCGGAGCGCTGGCTGCTTTACTCGATTTAGAAGAAGACATGAGTGTAGTTGGAAGTGCAAGTAATGGGGAAGATGCTGTGAATCTCGTTTATAAACATGATCCAGACGTATGCATCATGGATATTGAGATGCCTAAAAGGACTGGACTTGATGCAGCGGAAGAATTAAAAGAACTGGACTGCAAAGTCATTATTCTCACTACATTTGCCCGCTCTGGTTATTTTCAGCGTGCTGTGAAAGCAGGGGTAAACGGTTATATGCTAAAGGATAATCCGAGTGAGGAATTGGCTAATGCAATCCGAAGTGTGATGGATGGGCGGCGAATTTATGCTCCGGAACTGGTGGATGAATTCTATAGTCCACAAAACCCCTTAACTGACCGGGAAAATGATGTTCTTGCATTAATGGCAGCTGGTAAAAGTACCAAAGACATAGCGGACGAGCTCCATCTTACTAATGGGACAGTTCGTAACTACATTTCTTCTATCCTTGAAAAATTAGAAGTCACGAATCGAATCGAAGCAATAACACGATTTAAGGAGAAAGGTTGGTCTAAGTGAGAAGCTAGAGATAAATTTTCCCATAAGACTGCATACCATTTCACTAACTCATTTTCGAATTATATGTTAGCCTTAAAAGAAGGAAAATAATAAATAAGAACAAAAAATTGTGAAAAGGTCAGGTGAAGAAGATGATAAGTAAAGACTTAGTTAAAGGATTAAACGATCAAATGAATTATGAATTTTATTCTGCACATGTATATCTTGCTACAGCTGCTTATTGTTCCAACGAAAGCTTTGATGGATTTGCCAGCTTCTTTCTAACACAAGCGGAAGAGGAACGTTTTCATGCGATGAAATTCTATCATTTTATCAATGACATGGGGGAAAAGGCCGAAGTAGCTAGCTTGCCTACTCCAAACAACAACTTTTCTTCGATACTCGAAACTTTTGAAAAATCACTTGAGCATGAAAAAGAAGTAACGAAGCAGATTTATAAGCTTTCTGACTTAGCATTGGATCAACGGGAGCATGCAACAATGACATTCTTAAACTGGTTCGTTGAAGAGCAGGTTGAGGAAGAGGCGACTTTTGATAACCTCATTCAAAAGCTGAAACGTATTAACGATGATAGTAATGCATTCTTTATGCTTGAAGATGAGCTAGGAAAGCGAAAATTCACTGCAGAATAAATAACTAGTAAAGCAAACGGAAAGGTCTATTAAAAGGACCTTTCCGTTTTTTCTATGAAACTTACTATTAAAAATATGTTTCATAAACTTTGCTATGTTATTCTACGGACCGCATCTCTATATCGGCTTTGGTACCACTTTGTTTGCCCATCATACTCTTTAACAATTCTTTTAATATAGATGGCGTGTGAACAAACGCACTTTTCCGATGTAATCGTTCCGTTCGCTGGTGAGGATCTTTTCCGAAGGGACCTACATTCAATACAGGAGCTTGCAGTTGTTTCATTTCTTCAAAAGGAATGGAATAGGTTGTACCCCAAACAGGTGTATTTTCCTTATAGGTTGCTAATTCTCCTCCACTATCTGTATAACGGAGGTAGCTTAAGTCACAAATCCCATTAAAATAATGAATATGACCAAGATTAGCATGATGAGAAGCAGCTGTAGCTTTAATAACTTTTACGGCATCTGCAATCCCAGAATCCTCGGATGAATTCACAGCCGGGTAATATGGGGGGGCAAACAAAATTACCATTGCCGGAGCTAATTCCGGACATTGAATCATTAACTCATCTGCAATTCCAAGCGACTTTTCACGGTCATCTAAAAGTGTGTTATCTGTGAAGGCTTCGATTAATTTCTCCACAGTAGCTTCCCCGAACTTATGATTAGCGTGCTTTAAAAGTTCCTCATAACGAATTACCCTCACTTCTCCCACACCAGAAATGTTTTCTCTTCTACAAATCTCTTGATAGGAGATATTGCACTTGCTAGCAGCGTCCAGGGCAGCTTCTTCAAATAAATCAAATATTTCGTCTGCATTACGTTTCATGAGAAAAACATTGTAAAGTGCGGAAGCTCGGTATGGAGTTTGTGTAGAATATTCAAGCTTCAAGTCTTTTTGATGAAGCGATACAGGAAGTGGTGATGTTTCACCTAGGTCATGTTCCCGAAACATCGCATTCCATTCCATTTGCTGAGTCATAAAGGAAGCAATATAATTGGCTGTCATTCCACTCAATGGCTCACCTACATGAGTTTCTTTCCCGAAAAAAAGAGCGGCTGGCATAATCTTTCCCATCGTTCCTGTATAGATATAATGCGTTTCGTCACCGGGGTGCTGGGTGAAAGAAGGCTCACTATTTAGAAACAGCGAATACTCCAAATCATGCTCCTCTTGAAGGTGTAACAGTTCAGGAATTGCGATGCGCATACCTGCAGAGTTAACTTCTTCATCCGGGACCGTTAGAAGTAATAGGTTGATCGGCCATTCCTCAATACTCGCTTGTTCGATAAGGGTCATATGAGTGGCGAGCCCCATTTTCATATCCATTGTTCCACGACCAAACAAATAGTCTCCCGATTCAAGGTCGATCCGTGCTGATTCAGGAAGCGTATGTTTTCGATCATGAAGTTTTAAGGTAAGTTCTTCCGGATGAAATGCAAATGGCTCTAATTCACCGTATTCTTCGGTTTGCACTGTATCAAAATGACTGATTAAAACGACTGTCTTTACAGCTTTTGGGTGTTTATATAATGCGGTTAAAAGCTTTCTGCCAAAATCAACATCATGAAGGGAAATTTGATGGGGATTATTTTTAAAATAAGATAACTTTTTAATTTTTTCTTGCAGCTTAATGGGAAACTCTCGTTCACCTGGTGTGAAGGTTCGACTCTCCCAGCTCACAAGCTCGCATAGCAATTTACGTAAGTCTTCGGGTGTATTCCATAACATCTTAGCCATGCTTTAACCTCCTCTTATTAAAATATGCATCTTCCTTATTCATGGGATAATCATAACACCTAAATCATTAAAATCGGAGAGGTAAACAGCTTAATCACTATCTCCTGTTACCGGATAAGTACCCCAAAATTCAAAATACGCCCTCATTTTTATCGGTGAACTCATATGTAAAGGGGCTAATAACCAAGGCAATTAACAGTAGAAGTAACCCTAGTAAAAGAACATTCATTAAAGAGATATGAAAGATATTTAATAGCACCAGCATTAACGTTGCTAACGCGGGGCCGATCCATACTATTTTTCGTTTTTTTCGAGAAGTATTATATTGTTTTGCTCCACAGGATGGGCATTGTTTGGTTCCAGTCATAAATAATAGTTGGATCCATTTAAACGAGTATTGACACGACCAACAGGTAGGTAAATTCAAAATATAACCTCCATCTTTCTGAAAATGAAGGTACTGAAAAAGTTAAGTTTTACTTATTCAGTACCTTTGAGCGTTAGTTCGAAAGGCTTATTTGCCTCACGAAAGCGATTGGTAATTCTTCCAAACAAAAAACTTATTCAGCATCATTGCACCGGTTCGGGAAAAGAAGGGCACTTAGAATGATTGATGCTGAAACTAAAGCCATGTACTTTTTCATTTCTACACCCCCATTTTTCTCTCATTAGTAATCACAGTCAGTCTATTCATTTTAACATAAGGACTAATAACTAAGAGATATACCTCCTCCTTTTTCTATTATCACCTGTACTTACTTTATAGAGGAAAAATGACGAAGCGTTAATTGGAATGTATCGCATATAAGACAGTGAGGGAAAAATAACTAATAGCAACGCAACATTCCTGATTTTGTTACACGTGGAACATTTCCGTTATATGTAAATGCGAAAAGGGGGAAGATGTATGACCATCCAGGAACTTTATAATGAAGCTAAAGTGGAGGAATTCAAAAGTTTAATCTATCTAATTGAGTGGCTTGTATTTGAAAAAAAGGTTGTCTCATTGGAAAGCAATGCAAATAATATTGAATACATTATTGAAAAGTATAAAGGTCAGTTGAACGCGTATCTAATCGATTACAAAACAAAGGTTGAAGGTGCGGCAAGTGGACTGCAATTTTCAGAACCTAAAATTGATGATCTATCAGTGCAATAAATTAATAGCGACAGAGAACTGAAATATAGGGATAAATCATTTAAATGGATATAGAGATCTTGATTTTTTAAATTATCGTGGTAAGATTTAAAATAATATTCGAATGAAATTAATACAGACATATCAGTGACAAAGAGAGTAGTGATTTGTAAGGGAACAGCGAGTCGGGGACGGTGTAAGCCTGATACTTAGCGAATCATGAAGCGCACTTTGGAGATGCTTTCTTGAAAACAAAAGTAGGGAAAAGCCGGGGAGGACCTCGTTATCAACGCCAAGTGGTTTCTATAGGATAGAAACAATCAGAGTGGTACCGCGGGATAAATTTATAGCTCTCGTCTCTTTATCGTTAAAGAGGCGGGAGTTTTTTGTGTCTTTCTGCCTCGGGAAAATTTAAAATCTACGAGGAGGATTCACGGTGAAAATCAAAAAAGATGTTGTAGAGATAGTTTTTAATAGTTTAGAGGGTCAGCTAAGCCGCGAGCAGATTGAGCATATGCTTGAAAAGCCGCAATATGATTATATGGGTGATCTGGCGTTCCCTTGTTTTACTCTTGCAAAGCTGTTCAGACAATCACCTCAAAGTATCGCAAGCGATATTGCCAGTAAAATCACGAATCCATTGGTGGAGAAAGTAGAAGCGGTAAGTGGTTATGTGAATGTATTTTTGAAGAGAGATAAAGTGACTAACGAAGTGATCAATGAGGTGAATCGATCTGCTCAAGAGTATGGGAATCTAGATATAGGCCGGGGAGAGGTAGTCACCCTCGATTTTTCCTCTCCAAACATCGCAAAGCCCTTTTCAATGGGACATTTGCGCTCGACCGTGATCGGAAACTCACTGGCACTAGTCGCTGAAAAGTGCGGATACAAAACGGTAAAGATCAACCATATTGGAGACTGGGGAACGCAATTCGGAAAATTAATTGTTGCCTACCGATTATGGGGGAAGGAAGACACCGTAAGGCAGGACCCTATTAAGGAGTTGTTAAAACTATACGTTCACTTTCATGAGAAAGCGGAGCACGATCCCTCTTTAAATGATCAAGCCCGGGAATGGTTTAAGAAGTTAGAAGAAGGCAATGAGGAAGCAAGGTCGTTGTGGACGTGGTTCAGGGAAGAATCATTACAAGAGTTTTCGAAGATTTATAAGAAACTGGGAATCACGTTTGACTCTTATCATGGGGAAGCATTTTACAATGACAAGATGCAAAGAATTGTCGATCTTTTGGAAGAAAAAAAGATGCTTGAACAATCTGAAGGTGCGCATGTTGTTCCGTTAGAGGATTTGCCGCCGTGTCTGATCAGGAAACGAGACGGCTCAACTCTTTATGCGACAAGAGATTTAGCGGCGGCTCTCTACCGGCAGGAAAATTATCATTTTAAAAAATCTTTATATGTAGTCGGAAATGAACAGAGCCTTCATTTCCAACAGCTATTTACTGTATTGAAGAAAATGGGCTATGAATGGCAGAAAGGCATGGAACACATATCCTTTGGGATGATGCTGAAGGACGGCAAAAAAATGTCGACACGAAAAGGGAAAATTGTATTATTAGAAGAAGTCATCCAAGAGGCAATTTCGCTTGCTATGAAAAATATTAATGAAAAGAATCCTCAGCTTGAAGCGAAGGAAGAGGTGGCTCGTCATGTCGGTACAGGAGCGATTATCTTTCATGACTTGAAGCATCATCGAAGCAATGATATTGAATTTTCACTGGAGGACATGCTGAGATTCGAAGGTGAGACTGGACCATATGTGCAATATACCCATGCCCGAGCATCCTCCCTTTTAATAAAAGGTCAATTCGAAAAAGAAAGTGAATATGCAGGGAGCGATGACAAGCAAGCATGGTCCGTTGTGACACTATTAATGTATTTTCCAGACGTGATCAAACGAGCTTCGGAAAACTCGGATCCATCACAAATTGCCAAATACGTTGTTGAACTGTCACGAGCGTTTAATCAGTATTACGGGTCTGTAAGGATGTTGGATGACGCTAGTAAACGACAAGCTAGGTTATCCCTTGTGTATTCGGTTAAAACTGTTTTAAAAGAAGGGTTGAGATTACTAGGGCTGCAAGCACCCGAAAAAATGTAAGGTAGTAATAACTTAATAAATATTCGCCTAAAGAAGAGGTGATCCTTGAATGGTTAAATTGAAAAAGGAAGACTATCCAATGGTGAAAAACGTTCTCGAAGAAAATTCAGCAACGGTACCGACCTTTGCTGATGCAATTGTAGATGGTTTCATTGAAGGAAATATTTACACGGATGACAAGGTTGACCCACGCTCGTTAGTAGTAGAAACACGTAATGGAAAATATTTTGTGTGCGGAGAGCAGAGTCATTCGTGTATACAAGTCTTTAAGAAGTTAATTGACGAAAAAAACGAAGAAAGTCTGATGATTTTTTCTGGTAATGCAGCTTGGGATACTTATATTGAGAACATCCTGCACAAGACTACCATAGTGAAAACCACCAGAACTTGGTTTATTTTTAATGCGGAGAGATTCTATGAAATGAAAGATACTGTTCCAGCCATACAGACAGAAGTAAAATCGATAACGAGAGACTTAATGAATATGAGTGAAAAGTATAGAGACAGTTACTATAAAAGTAATTGGGGAAATGTCGACTCCTTTTTCACTTGGGGAATTGGAGTCTGTGCGTTACACAACGATATACTAGTGGGTGAATGCATATCCATCTATAGAAGTAATCGAAAAGCGGAAATTGATATATTTACAGAGGATGATTTCAGGGGATACGGACTGGGATTCTTATTAGCAAAACATTTCATCGCTACATGTCTCGATGAAAATATCATCCCGACTTGGGACTGTAATGTAATAAATAAAGCTTCTGTAAGACTTGCAGAAAAAGTAGGTTTTGATAGAGGCCCGGTATATAGCCATTATGAGATAGTGAGATAGTTGTATTTTTTTATACTATAGAGAACAGATTAACTCGGTAGAAGGTATTTAGTAGTATGCTAAATACCTTCTATTAATGTGTGTATTACTTTTCAATAGTTTTTAGTTGTTTTTAGTATTTTAAAAATTCGGACTTGTTTGTATACTTAACACACCTCAAGAATATCATAACCTCCCCTACAACCATGAGACTTCCATAAGTAACTAAGTAAATGTAAGCGCTTTAAAGTTAAGTGTGGCAAAGAAATTCAATCTTATTTTCCAAAGGAGGCGGGGTTTAGAAAAAGTGATCAAATATAGTGCGTTACTTGGACACATTTTTAAAATATGAGGAGGAGTAAAATGTATAGGAAGAAAAGTATATCTATTTTCATGATTTTTATGATGCTATTTTCAGTGTTATCGAGTATTAGTATTTCAGGAAGTGAAGTATCTGCAGAAGAGGCTGAGGTTGTTACAGGATTGAATGTAACTGGAGTGACAGAGTCGACCGTTTCTCTTAGCTGGACCAATTACGAGGGAGCCGGTGAGTACGTTGTTTATTGGGCCGATAAAAACGTGGAAAACGTTCAGTACCAAAAGGTAGCAACAGTAACTGATGCGACTTATACCTTTGAAATGTCTACTCATATTCCGCATTATTTCAAGGTAGCCGCTGTTGTTGGCGATACAGAAGAAGCTGTATCCACAACGGTAAAGTCTGAGACGGAAAAAGAGTTTACTATTCAATTAGAAGACCTTGATAGAGGATTGCTTGCAACAACAACCTCTGAAGGAGTTTTTCTTAGCTGGAGACTCTTGTCAGATGAAGTAACAGGATATTCTGATTATGGTCAAAGAGGAACAGATTTCAATGTTTATCGAGATGGAGAACTCTTGGATACCGTGGAGACGAGCACAAACTATTTAGATAAAGATGGAACAGGTGCCTCTGAATATTACGTAACTGCAGTAGTAGATGGGGAAGAAACGAGCGATGTAAGTGATATAGCAATGCCATGGGAGGATTCCTATTATGATTTAGAGTTACAAACGCCAGCAGATGGTGTGACTCCAGCTGGGGATTCTTATACTTATAGTGCTAATGATATGAGTGTGGGTGATGTAACAGGTGATGGTAAATATGAATTTATCGTAAAATGGGATCCATCAAATTCTAAGGATGTCTCGCAAGTAGGATATACAGGTAATACGTATATTGATACGTATAAGTTTGATGGGACACTTTTGCACAGAATGGACCTTGGTGTAAATATCCGTTCAGGTGCACATTACACTCAGTTTTTAGTTTATGATTTTGATGGTAATGGAAAAGCAGAAATTATGTTTAAGACTGCTCCTGGCACTAAAGTGATGAACTTCGATGAAAATGGAGAGATTGAGTCAGAAGAGTATATTACTATGCCGGATGAGGACATTGATGCTGGATACAGCAACGAAGATGATTACCGGAAAAATGCGGATGATTATTATGATCATCTCGTTAATGTATTTATGAATTGGCACGAGCATGAAGAAGTTACTGCCGGTAATTGGCCTGAAACACTGGAAGAGGCTTTGGGCACAGATGTGGAGTATGACTACCCGCTTTCTAGAGAGGATGCCGAAAGTTTAGTTGATTATTTCATGGATGTTTATGCACCTAGCCGAAGTAGTAACAATGACTTACGTAATTTCGAAGGCTTTATTTTGGATGGGCCTGAATACTTAACTATTTTTAACGGTGAAACAGGTGCTGAATTGGAGACGATTCAGTACGAACCTGCTCGCGGTGATGATGGCCTAATGTGGGGAGATTATGCCTATAGTAGAATTGAGCCCGGCAATCGTGTAGACCGTTTCAATGCTGGGGTAGCTTATCTCGATGGGGAGAACCCATCTGCAGTTTTCAATCGTGGCTATTATACTAGGGCGACCTTCGCTGCTTATGATTGGGATGGGGAAAATCTGCAAGAGGTATGGGTTGCCGATAGTGGGCACGTGCCGATGAACAATCCTTTCAATGATACTCCTCACGGAGCAGCTGGCTCAAATGAGGATTTTGCAAGGTTAGCAGGTCAAGGAAATCATCAAATTAGTACAGCTGATGTTGATGGAGATGGAAAGCATGAGATTATCCATGGTGGTGCAACACTTGATCATGATGGAACATTGTTATATAGCTCAATGGCAGACCTTCCTGAAGGAAGTGGAGCACCTGGAGAGAATGTCATTTTTGGTCACGGAGATGCGCTACATGTTTCGGATATTAATCCCGATAGACCAGGGTTAGAGATTTGGTCTGTTTTCGAAGCTTCTGCTTGGGCGCCATATGGTAAAGCGCTACGTGATGCCGCTACAGGGGAAGTAATACATGGAGAGTATACTGGCAATGATGAAGGGCGCGGCATGATCGGTGATGTTGTCCGGGGAGAACGAGGTTTGGAAACATGGAACCGTAATTTAAAGGCTGCTGATGGAAAAGTAATTAGCTCCAATACCCCTGGAACAAATATGAACATCAAATGGGATTCGGATATGACAACTGAACTTATCAATGGTTCAGGAAATGCGACACCGACAATTGATGATTGGGAGAATGGTAGACTATTAACTGCTGATGGGACTAGGACCAACAACGGGACAAAAGGTAATCCTTCATTAGTAGCGGATGTGTTTGGTGATTGGAGAGAAGAGCTTCTTGTTCGTACTGAGGATAGCTCCGCAATTCGTATTTACACAAATACAGAAGTTACTGATCGTAAAATGTATACATTAATGCATGACATTCAATACAGAACGGGGATTGCATGGCAAAACGGCAGTTATAATCAGCCTGCGTATCCAAGCTTTTATTTTGCATCAGATATTGATTGGGATTTCGTTCCGGTTCCTAATTACTCTGGTGAACTAGAGTTTATTGAAGAAGAAGGACCAGAAATTGATGTGAGTGAAATAGAAGATTTAATTGCAGAAGCAAAAGAGATATCAAATGAAAATAATTCCTACACAGAAATGTCTTATCAAACGTTGCAAGAAGCTATTACCGAAGCGGAGGAAGAACTTGAACAAATAATCTATCAGTACCAAGTTAGTAGTGTGGTGAGAAACTTACAGGTTGCTATGGACGGGTTAGAAGAAATTGTTGATTTAGGTCCTGGTTGGAGATTTGACTTTGGATCCTCGACGAGCCCATTAGCAAATGGGTACACAAAAATTACCGATAACATGGTTTATGACGAAGAAACAGGATATGGTTTTGCTGAAGCGGCAGACGGGAACCGAGACCAAGGTGAACCCGATGATTTAAGAAGAGATTTCATCTTGGCTAATGGCAGTGAATTAATGGTCGATGTACCTGATGGAGAGTACGACGTAAAAATTATTACGGGCGCACAAACAGATAGTAATGATACGACATTTTCTCTTGAGGATGAAGACGCTCAAGGAGGTACACGAACAGAAGCCGGTGAATTTGCAGAATATAAAGATACGGTTACAGTGTCTGATGGACAATTAAATATCGGGTTTACAGGCTCATGGGCTCGTGTAAATGGAATTGAAATTGTTGCAGTAGAAGACTTCAACGTGAAATTCGACTTTGGTTCGAAGGGAAGTCCAACAGCGTATGGTTATGAGCAGGTAGCAAATAGCTTGCTTTATGATAGTGAAAAGGGCTTTGGACTGAATAAAGCTGTAGCAGAACGAGACCGAGGTGGACCTGATGATGTAAGAAGAGATTTCGTGATTGATGGTGATTACGATTTTACCGTCGACCTTCGCGATGGAGATTATCTTCTTCATATTATTGCGGGTGATTATATCGCCTCTAATACTTCGACCTTTTCTGTCGATGGGGAAAGTATTGGGAGTATTGCCTCCGGATCCGGAGAATTTGGAGAATTAACAGAACAGGTGACAGTGACGGATGGACAGTTAACCCTTAATATTGGGGAACGAATCAATGGTCTTGAAATTTACTATGTACCTGAAGATGAAGTGAGTGTAGATGTAACGGAGCTTGAAGGACTCATTGAAGAAGCAAAAGCTATTTCTAATGAAGAGAAAACTTTCACAGACAGCTCATACGCATCGCTACTAGAAGCTATTGAAGCGGCAGAAGCAGCGCTTGAGGCGATTACGACGGAAGAACAGTTACAGGTTGAAATTGCGTCATTACAAAAAGCGATGGACGAGTTAGAAGAGGTACCTGAACCGGAGCATCCAGGGAAAGGTCATAAGGACAATCCAGGCAAAGGACCATTAAACAATCCTGGTAAAGGGCCAATGGATAACCTAGGTAAAGGGCCAGTAAATAATCCAAGAAAGAATAAGAATTAAAAGTAAAAAACAATGGAACAAACGAGCGGCGGTAATGTGAACATTTACCTTGTAAATGTTATCTAATTAAGAAAGAAAGCCCTGTGCGAATTTCGCTCAGGGCTTTCTTGTACTATATTACTCATATTTTACTAATATTTAGTTTCATTCACTATTTCTCGTAATAGCGACTAAGTTCCTTAATCATTGCGCCCATTCTTTCTAATTCGGGTTGGACCATACGCTCGATTCCTTCATCCCGTAAAGCTTCAGCAGTCACTTTTCCAACCGCAACTGCGAGTATATTATCGCCGAAAGCATCTAGTATTTCTTTAGTATAGCCTTTCTCTGTCACGTATTTGAAGAGTGATCTAACTTGAATAGCAGCTGTGAAACAGACGGCATTGACTTTTGATTGCATCACTTCCTGGCAAAATAACTCGACCGTATCCAGGTCAGGATCAATATGTTTATAAGGGAGAATCTGCATGACTGTCGCTCCGGCTTCCTCTAAATAGGTTACAAGAGATGGGGCATTTTCGCCGTGGAGCTGGACCATGACTCTTTTTCCTTTGAAGTCAAATTGCTTCAATGACTGAATTAGGCCATTAATTGTCCCGTCGTCATCTTTTGCAAGTGGACTTACTCCAATTTTTTTCAAGGCAGCAAACGTTTTGTATCCTCTTGCTCCTACATCCGTATCTTTCATCATCTGCAAAAATTGATCCCTTATTTCCATTTCTTCTGCTAAATCGAGGAGCGTATTCGCACCCATACCAGTCGTGAAAATCATCCAGTCAAATTTCTCTTGAAGAGCTCTTTCAAGATCTTCCTTCACTTGTTTGTCATTTAAAAATACAGTTCCTTGAAGAGAACGAACGAGAGGAGTACCTTTTTGTTTTTCTATTAGTGTACTCATTTCTTCAGTTTTTCTTGAAGCAGCAAGCACGACTTTTTTGTTTTCTAAACTCATGTGAATCGCGTCCCTTCTATATAGTAGTCTGTGTATTATTATAACCTATATTATCAGAGTCGTCGTTTCCTTTCACAAGAGAGAGTTAGAGTACCGCCAGCACGCCAGCATATAGGAGTAGGCATGTACTTTTTACATGTAGTAGATGAATAATAACCCACTCATTATAAACAACAACACGAGTACTTGAAAAAGAACAAGATTTAGAAAGCGAGAAGAAATTTTAGTAGAAAGTTTTCGTTCATCGGACCACTCACTCTCGAACTCATCATTTAATAACCGTTTTCCCACTCTACTGAACCCATGAATAATCCCGTCTAAGAAACGTCCTTTAATAATGAAGGAAATTAACCAAACGATTAAATAAGCTAAGGCAACGTAGAATAATGCATTAATATAGTGGAGAAGATTAGACGTAGGTGCAAAGACTATAAAAAGGAGAAAACTGAAGAAAAAATTAAGCAACAAAACAATCCACTTATTATAAATAAACGGCAGCATAAATAATGACCTTCCTTTTTTATAAAATATTGTATGAGATATTATATGACATATTATAGCATAATAATGATGAATCCTAGTCCAATTAAGGGGAAAACACAAGATAGGCTCAAGAGCAAAAAAAACACGTAAAACAATTATTACTCAGTTAATTGTAAAATTAGTTACAAATTTATAATTATTTAGTAATATAAAATCAAATATTCAACACTTTAAACGAACAACGCGGTGAAGTGTGCTAATCTTAATAAGGAAAAAAATTCAAATAAAATCTAAAAAAAAAAGATGCATAATTGAAAAAAAACTTGTATAATATAATTTGTAGTTGGTAGGTACACGCCTAAATATTCAGAAAATATAAATTAAGGGGAGGACAACATCTATATGAGAAAGAAAAACTGGTTTTTAGTAGTACTAGTATTAATGCTTAGTTTAGTAGTTGCTGCTTGTGGTGGCAATAACACAGGTAACGAAGGCACTAATAATGCAGAGGGTAACACTGAAGGAAACAATACTGAAGCAAATAACGCTGAGGGTAATGAAAACGCTGCAGCGTCTGATTCTGAACAAGTACTTAATATTACTGAAGCATCACAGATTCCAACAATGGATTCTTCAATGGCGACTGACGCTGTTGCATTTCAATTCTTAGGGGAATCAATGGAAGGACTTTATCGTTTAGATGAAAACGCATTGCCTATTCCTGGTATCGCTGATGGTGAACCAGAAATAAGCGAAGACGGTCTTACTTGGACGATTCAACTTAAAGAAGATGCGGTTTGGTCTAACGGGGACCCTGTAACAGCGCATGACTTCGTATTTGCATGGAGACGTGCTGTTGATCCTGAGACAGGTTCTGAGTATGGTCCATTCATGATGAATGATGTCATTGCAAATGCAACTGAAATCAACAATGGTGAAGCAGAATTGGAAGAATTAGGAGTAGAAGCTCTAAGTGACACTGAATTAGAGATCACTCTTGCAAAACCAATTCCTTACTTCCACAGCTTACTTACTTTTGGTACATTTTTACCGCTAAATGAGTCTTTTGTAACTGAACAGGGTGCTGATTATGCACTAAGTTCAGATAATCTAGTATTTAACGGACCATTTACGCTAGAAAACTGGGATCCAACAGGAGAAGATCCTGAACAGTGGAGCCTAGTTAAAAATGCAGATTACTGGGATGCAGAAACTGTACAATTAGAAGAAGTTAACGTGAGTGTTGTAAAAGAAACAAGTACGGGTGTTAACCTTTACACAAATGGAGATGTTGATCGTCATCCTCTAAGCGCGGAGTATGTGGAACAATATGCAGGTACTGAAGATTTCCGTTCACTACCTGAGCCAACATTATTTTACTTGAAAATGAACCAAGGAACAGAAGCACTAGCTAACCAAGACATTCGTAAAGCAATTTCAATGTCTATTAATAAACAAGATCTTGTAGATGTAATTCTTGCAAACGGGTCTGTTGTGTCTAATGGTGCAGTTCCAGGAGACTTTACTACTCATCCCGAAACGGAAGAAGACTTCCGAGATATTAACGGAGACTTACTAACGACAGATCAAGAAACAGCCAAAGAACATTGGCAAGCGGGTTTAGACGCTTTAGGTGTGGATTCAGTTGAACTAGGTTTACTTGGTGGAGACACTGAAGTAGCAACAGAAATGGATGCATACATCAAAGACCAATTAGAAGGTAACTTAGAAGGATTAACTGTTAATGTTTCTTCTGTACCATTTGAAGAAAGAATTGCTAGAGATGAAGCAAGTGATTACGATATTCAAAGCTCTGGTTGGGGTCCTGACTACTTAGATCCAAACACATGGTTGGAAATGTGGACAACTGAAAGTCCTTACATGACGATGAATTACAGCAATGAAGAGTTCGACACTTTAATTAGTGAAGCTAATAATGAATTACTTACTGAGCCTGTTGAACGTTATGACAATTTCTTAGAAGCTGAAAAAGTGCTGATGGAAGACGCTGCGATAGCGCCATTATACCAACGTGCTCGTGCTTATCTTTGGAGACCGGATGTTCAAGGGGTAGTATTTAATCCAATGGGCGCAGACTTCTCATACAAGTGGGCGTATATTGAATAATTAACAACATAGGAACAAAAGCTCTGGGGAGAGAGTAATGCCAACTCATGGCATCTACTCTCTTTTTCCATTTGATCATAATATTTGAACAATTTGAAGATTCTAAATTATAATGTGAATATATGAAGAATAGGAGGGTTAAGGGATGGCGAAGTATATTTTGCAGCGTCTTGGTTATATGGTTGTCACACTGTATTTGATAGCCACATTTTCGTTTTTTCTCATGAAAATGCTTCCAGGATCTCCGCTCCAGGCCAAGGAGAAACTATCTGAGGCGCAACAACTAATTGTTTTGGAAAAATACGGATTAAATGATCCTGTACCAGTTCAGTATATTAAATATATAGGTGACCTTTTACAAGGTGACTTAGGGATTTCATTTCAAATGAAGAATCAAGCGGTTACAGATATTCTGTTAAATAGAATACCTATTTCTGCGCAGCTAGGTTTATATGCTTTGTTAATTGGAACTACAGTAGGGATGCTTTTAGGTATTGTAGCAGCAATCAAAAATAACTCATGGGTTGATTATTCAGCCAATTTTATTTCAGTTATCGGAATTTCAATCCCGTCATTTATATTTGCAGGTTTACTGCAATATTATGTGGGGGTGGAGCTAGGATTGTTACCAATTGCTTTCTGGGGAACATGGCAACAAGCAATTATGCCTACGATTGCATTAGCGATATTCCCAATGGCTATTGCAGCACGATTTATGCGAACAGAAATGATAGAAGTATTAGGATCAGATTTTATTGTAACTGCAAGAGCAAAGGGTTTAAATGAAACGGCAGTATTGTTTAAACATGGATTAAGAAATGCTTTGATTCCGCTAGTAACGGTAATGGGACCGATGGCAGTAAGTTTAATGACAGGAACATTGGTTATTGAGCAAATATTCTCTATACCTGGAATAGGGGAGCAATTCGTAACTTCTGTTATGACGGATGACTTTGCGGTTATTATGGGAACAACCTTATTTTTCGCATTTTTCTTCGTTTTTATCATACTGATTGTCGATGTGCTGTATGGTATCATTGATCCGCGGATTCGACTAGCTGGAGGTAAAGATTAATGGATAAAGAAAAGCTAAATAACGAAAAGTTAAATAAAGATCTGTTCGTTCCTGCTAAAAAGGATGAAGCTAAACGAGAAGAAATTCGAAGGCCGAGTCTTTCCTATTGGCAAGATGCTTGGATTCGCTTAAGAAAAAATAAAGGGGCTATATTTGGTATTGCTTTACTAATAATTGTTGGAATCTTATCTTTTGTGGGTCCACATCTTAACGAAAATGATGCCTATCAACAAGACTTAGGACATTCTAGAATGCCACCACGTGTACCAGTTCTAGAGAACATTTCATGGCTGCAATTAGATGGAACAAAATCTGATGAATTCCAGGCGGCAACTGTGGAAGAAGCAGAACAAAAAGCTCTATTGCGCTTTTCTATAGATGATTTAGAATACGTAGAATTCGAACTGGTAGATGATGGAACGGGTTCTGAACCTGCAACTGTCGTGGGTCATTTCGATGTGTATGCGGAACAGGACATGGATGAGATTTATTATTGGTTCGGCACGGATACACTAGGGCGCGACATATTTACTCGAGTTTGGACAGGAACTCAAGTTTCCTTGCTAATTGCCTTTGTTGCCGCAGCACTTGATATGATCATTGGTGTTGCCTATGGTGGTATATCCGCTTATTATGGTGGTAGAGTCGATAATGTGATGCAACGTTTCATTGAAATATTAATAGGTATTCCAAATCTAGTAGTTGTTATTTTAATGATTATGATATTAGAACCGGGTGTTATATCAATTATAATTGCTCTGACGATCACCGGATGGACAGGTATGGCCAGAATTGTTCGAGGTCAAGTGCTTAAGTTAAAAAATCAGGAGTTTATCCTGGCTTCTCGTACACTTGGTTCATCCAATACGCGAATTTTGTCGAAACACCTCATCCCTAATACACTTGGAATGATTATTATAAATACGATGTTTACAATTCCAGCTGCTATATTTTTTGAAGCATTTTTAAGCTTTATCGGGTTAGGTCTCCAATCACCGGAAGCATCGTTAGGAACATTAATTAATGATGGGTTTAAATCATTGCAAACAAATCCGCATATTATGATTTTCCCTGCGATTGTTATCTCTCTGATTATGATTGGATTTAACATTTTAGCTGACGGTCTTCGAGATGCTTTAGATCCGAAAATGCGTAAATAGGAGGTAGGTGAGAAGATGGAAAATATATTAGAAGTTAAAAATTTGCACGTTTCCTTTGATACGCATGGAGGAGAAGTAACAGCTGTTCGAGGCGTTTCCTTTGATTTAAAAAAAGGGGAAACACTTGCAATTGTAGGAGAATCAGGATCTGGCAAGTCTGTAACTACAAGAGCAATAGCTCGTCTGATCCCTTCACCTCCTGGAAGAATTAAAGAAGGAGAAATTCTTTTTAACGGAAAAGATTTAGCTAAGTTAAAAGAAAAGCAAATGCAGCAGATTCGGGGAAAGGATATTTCGACGATCTTCCAAGACCCGATGACATCATTAAACCCAACGATGAAAATCGGTAATCAGATTATGGAAGGTCTCATGAAGCATCAGAAAATGAATCGTTCACTCGCTAAGAAGAAAGCGATAGAACTTTTGGATTTAGTAGGCTTACCAGATGCAAAAGAAAGAGTGGATCAGTATCCGCACCAGTTTTCCGGTGGACAGCGTCAACGAGTTGTCATTGCAATTGCATTAGCCTGTAATCCGCAAATTTTAATTGCAGATGAACCTACAACAGCTTTAGACGTAACGATTCAGGCTCAAATATTAGAATTAATGAAAGATATCCAACGAAAAACAGAAAGTTCTATCATTTTTATCACACATGATTTAGGTGTTGTTGCAAACGTGGCTGACCGTGTGGCAGTGATGTATGCGGGTAAAATTGTGGAAATTGGTACAGTAGATGAAATTTTCTATAATCCTAAACATCCATATACATGGGGTCTTTTGGGGTCCATGCCGACACTCGATAATGAAGAAGAAAGTTTGGTTGCCATTCCAGGATCACCACCGGATATGTTAAAACCACCTAAAGGTGATGCTTTTGCACCTAGAAATGAGTATGCACTTGAGATTGATAATGAGTTGGATCCTCCGATGTTTAAGGTTTCCGATACTCACTATGCAGCTACATGGTTACTACATGAATATGCACCGAAAGTGGAGCCTCCTGCAGCCGTGAAGAAACGTATGAAGGGCTTTGGTAATACAGGTGCTTCACCGATTAGTAAGAAAGGTGATGACTAATGAGCGGAGAAAAGTTATTAGAGGTTTCGAACCTAAAGCAACACTTTAAAACTGGTAGACATAGTGTTGTTAAAGCTGTAGATGGTGTATCTTTTGATATTTACCAAGGAGAAACTTTTGGATTAGTAGGGGAGTCCGGTTGTGGAAAGTCAACAACAGGTCGAAGTATTATTCGGTTGTATAATGCAACAGATGGTGATGTGAAATTTAAGGGCGTAGATGTTCACGGCACAAAATCTCATGCTCAGCTTAAAATGTTTAATCGAAAAATGCAGATGATCTTTCAGGATCCTTATGCATCTCTCAATCCAAGAATGACGGTTTTAGATATTATTGCTGAAGGTTTAGATATTCATGGTCTAACGTCTTCCAGTCAAGAACGCAAGGCAAGAGTACAGGAACTGTTAGAGACTGTGGGATTAAATAAAGAACACGCTAATCGTTATCCACACGAATTTAGTGGTGGTCAACGTCAAAGAATAGGAATAGCGCGAGCTTTAGCGGTAGATCCTGAGTTTATCATCGCTGATGAGCCTATCTCTGCTTTGGACGTATCTATTCAAGCCCAAGTGGTAAATCTTTTAAAGGATTTACAAAAGAAGCATGGTTACACATACCTGTTTATTGCACACGATCTTTCCATGGTTAAATATATCAGTGACCGAATTGGCGTTATGTACTTTGGTAAAATTGTGGAACTGGCAGATAGTGATGAACTTTATAAAAATCCATTGCATCCTTATACAAAGTCACTGTTATCGGCAATTCCGTTACCCGATCCCGATTATGAGCGGAGCCGTACAAGAGTTCCTTATGACCCGAGCCAACTGGATTCAAGTGAAGAACCCGAGTTTAGAGAAGTTCAGCCAAAGCACTGGGTACTTTGTACAACGAAAGAATTCGAAGCATACAAACAAGAAATTAAACAGTGATCATTCATTCCTTTTGAATGTATCAGGGTATCTATAAATAAATGAAGAGGATGTCTCAAAAAAAGTCTTTTGACTTTTTTGAGACATCCTCTTCTCATTTAATAGGTTTAGTTTTCTATATCGCGTTTATTAAAACCGTTAAAGCCTATAAGCAATAGTACTACTGCAAGGGCACTTAGTAAGAACAAAGGCATGAATGTCAGTTTTTCAATAGGAGACTGCGGGACATGGCCAAATGGGGAAAGGTTACCAACCCATTCTGGAAACTGGAACAAACCTCCCAAATAAAGCACGATAAAGGAGTAAAAGACATAAGCCCAAATTAGGTTAGTCAGTTTTGGTAGATAACCAATTAGGAAGACCGTAATACTAATCATCACAAGCATTGCCGGATAATAAGCAAGTGCTGCAGCATAGATCATCCCGAAACCGAGTCCATCTTCCATTACTGCCGCACCTGCGGACCATAGACCAATCGCTCCCGGGGAAAGCATGACAAAGCCATTTATAATCGATAATACTACGTATCCACCTAACAGCTCTGCACGAGATACTGCTCTGCTTAACAAATGATCAATACGTTCCTTTTTCTCCTCCAAGCGTAATTTATTCATTGTCATAATGGGAGGGACCGTTGCTAACAGGGTTATAACAAGCATCAGCATTGGAATAAACTGCTCCGTTAAAGAAACTCCTGCAGCTGGTGTAAGCATTTGTTCCATTAGTTCATTGCTTTCAAAGAAAGTTTCCAGATCTCCTAATACTGACCCATAAGAAACACCGAGCACATACATACCGATAGCCCAAGCGATCACTCCAGTGCGTTGAAGTCTAAAGGCAAGACCCAGAGGACTTTGTAAAAAGTGGGAAGCAAATCTTCTACCTGGTTTAGATGGAAGAAATCCACTTTCCAAATCACGAATGGCGTTCAAATAAAGAGCAAAGAGCAATAAAATGATCGAAACACTAACCAGTATTAAAACGGGGCCCCAATTATTTGCAGTGTATACTTCGGTTTTTGTAACCCAACCTAACGGAGACAGCCAGGACAGTGCTGCATTGCTTACATCACCAACTGCACGAATGAGGTAGCTGACAATTAATACAGCGACAGATAACCCTAGTGTTCCCCGGGAAGTTTCAGAAAGCTGGGCAAAAACGGCTGTGACACCTGCAAAGAACAAGCCCGTTCCTCCTAAAGTTGCCCCGTAAAGCAAAGATCCTTGTAAATTCATACTTTCTATGCCGATTACGAACAAACCGATACCTGAAAGAAGTGCTAAAACCAGATTTGTACCTAATGAAATAATAATATTTGCGTTCAGATAAGCTAGTCTTCCAGTCGGTAAGGAACGTATCATTTCAATTCGTCCATCTTCTTCATCTGCTCTAGTATGGCGAGTGACGAGTATGATGCTCATTAACCCAACAACTGCGGCGGTCATCAGCAGCATTTGATGAGCAGTCATTGCACCAACCGTGTAGTTCGCTAAATCTCCTGGACCTACCATTGCCGTCATTGCAGGATTAGCCATTGTTTCGGCCATCGCGTCTCTTTCTTGTTGCGATCCATATAAATCAATGAATGCGGTAGGAACGAGTAATGTGAAAAATAAGAGACCAATTAACCATAAAGATATGCGAACACGATCCAATCGAAAAATAAACCGTGATAGTTGTCCTGTATTCGACAGTGCTTCCATAACCATTAATGTTTACCTCCTGCCCCTGTATCTCTAGCTTTATCCGTTCCATCATAATGACGCATGAATAAGTCTTCTAATGCAGGAGGGGCACTCTCCAGCTTGATAATACCAAATTGACTGATGTGTCGGATAACCTGATCCATTTCTTCCGTGTCTACTTGGAAAGACAGTTCCTGATCTTGTTTTATGATTTCATGAATCCCTTTCAAGTCATGTACCTTCGGAACTGGCTGTTTTGTTTCCACTAGTATTTGAGTACGCGTTAAATGCCGAAGTTCCTTTAATGAACCAGTCTCGATTATCTTGCCTTTACGTATGATTCCAACTCGATCACATAATTTCTCCACTTCTGATAGAATGTGGCTCGAAAGCAGCACACTTTTTCCTTGTTTTTTCAGATCCATGATACATTCCTGAAAAACATTTTCCATTAGTGGATCAAGTCCTGAGGTTGGTTCATCTAATATATATAGATCCGCATCAGAGGAGAACGCGGCAATTAAAGCAACTTTTTGTCTATTTCCTTTAGAGTATGTGCGACATTTCTTTGTTGGATCGAAATCAAATTTATTTATTAACTCTTCCCGTCTATTTTTAGGATTTGTACCCCGCAGTTTTACAAACAAGTCAATGACTTCTCCACCTGTTAAATTAGGCCATAAGGTCATATCTCCAGGCACATAAGCAACATGTTTGTGAATATCAACTGCATCGTTCCAGGCGTCTTTCCCAAATATTTTCACATCGCCATTTGTTGGCTTTAGAATACCAAGCAAAACGCGAATTGTTGTTGATTTCCCAGCGCCATTAGGACCGATAAATCCAAAGACTTCTCCCTTATTTACTTCTAAATTAACACCATCTAATGCCGTGAATTTACCGAACCTTTTAGTTAGGTTATTGATTTTTAATACGTTCATCTCTATTCCTCCTCTTTTAGGTAGAAAATATGAAATATATAAACCTCACGAGTTCATAATATACAAAACAGATTAGTTTTGCAATTGTTTTGAAGTAAATAATTTGTTTTATTTCATAAATTTTATTAAACTTAAATGGAGGTGAAAGACCAATGGACGGATTTCAGCGACGTAAAGAACTCAAAAAAACAGAAATACTAAAAGCTGCCCTGGATTTATTTAAAGCACATGGGGTACAAAAAGTTTCTGTTGCGGAGATTGCAAAAAAAGCTAATGTTTCACAAGTGACAATTTATAATTACTTTGAGAGTAAAGATAAATTAATGGAAGAAACGGTTATATATTATGTCGATCAAGTATGGTTAGAAGCAGAAGAGCTGCTGAATAGTGATGTATCTTTTCCTGAAAAAATAAAACTGCTCATCTTTAACAAAAAAGAGGCGGCAAGCAATATTCATGAAGATTTTTATTTATACTTCATGAAGGAATACTCAAATGGGAGTAGTTATATTGAAGAGTTTTACGAGAAAAAAGCAATTCCGAAGATGATTGAATTATTTAATGAAGGAAGAGAAGATGGATTTGTTGATCCCGAAATTTCAAACGAGGCCATTATGTTTTATATTTATATGATCAAAGAATACATGCAGCGAGAAGACGTGTACGATAAAATATTACCCTACACGGAGGATATAACAAAGCTTTTATTTTATGGGATCGCTGGGGATAGAAAAAAGTAACCTAGAAGTATGTGTCTAATTCTAGTGTCTGTTATTGTCGCTGAGACAAATAGCAGACATTTTTTTGGTAATTTTACGGGATTATTAATCGTATTAGCAAAATACGACAAATATTCTTAATATTCTGTATCAAAAGTTTTATAATCATGGTATTATAGTGATAATTGTAATAGGTATTTAGTAATCTTACGGTTTTATTTTGGGGGGATTAAAGTGGGAAACAAATTGAAGTGGACGGATAGGATAGCTACTCGTATTTTCGCAATTGCAGCACTGTTTATTGTTTTATCTGTTGTCATTTTAGGCTATGCAAGTTATGAAAGCGCTAAATCGGAACTGACTGAAGCAGGACAAAATGATTTAAAGGTTAGAGTTGAATCTGCGGGAGAGCTGTTGGATGTACTTAATGACCGCGTTGAAGCAGGCGAGTTAACATTAGAAGAAGCGCAAGAAGAGGCAAGAGTTCGTTTGGCTGGTCCAATTGTGGAGACGACAGAAGAAGGCGCACCGGTAAGAGATTTTCAAGATGTGCCATATACATATGGAGACCAGGGTTACTTTTACGGGTTTATGGATGATGGAATGACAGTGATTCATCCTAGTGGTAATGAAGGTAAAAATCTTTTTGATACGCAAGATGATGATGGTACCTATATGATTCGTGGATTAATTGAAACGGCTAAGGAACCGAATCCGGAAGATCGCTATTATACTTATATGTGGATAAATGCAGGCGAAGAGGAAGCCAGAGAAAAAAATGCCTACGTATCATATTACGACGAGTGGGGCTGGATGTATGGTTTAGCAGCTTACAGCGATGAGTTTTATGAAGGAGCAGCTCACATAGGGTGGATGGCTTTCGCAATTGGCTTGGCAACTGTGATCATTGCATCTGCGACATTATACTATTTTTTGCATAAGATGAGTAAACAAATCAATGAGGTCCGTTTTGCTGCTGAAAAAGTAGCATCTGGGCAATTAACAGGCGAAAACTTATCAGAAAAAGGAAAAACAGAAATCTCTCATTTATCAGCTTCCATTAACCAAATGAAGGAAAAGTTAGGTGAGATGATTGGAAGTATTCATGAAAAGTCTTCTCAAGTAGCAGCGTCTTCTGAAGAGTTAACAGCGAGTGCTCAAGAAAATAATGCGACTAGTGAACACACTGCACAGGAGATTCAATCTTTAGCAGAAGTAGCAGAACAAGTGAAGGAAAGAGCTGATCAAAGTTTAGTGATGGTGAATGAACAGGATAAAGGGTTAAAGGATGTGATGACGGCTACGCATCTACTAAGAGAAAAATCCGAGGAATCTGTAAAGGTTTCCAAGGAAGGATCCTCTTCGATGGAAAGAACTTCCGGAAAGATGTCAGGTATTTCCAATTCTGTCAATGAATCGATGAATGTTATTAGCCGATTAGAGGAACGTTCCAAGGAAATTAGCCAAATTATCAGCACGATGACAGGAATAAGCGAACAAACCAATTTATTAGCGCTGAATGCTTCGATAGAGGCGGCAAGGGCTGGAGAAAACGGCAGAGGATTCGCAATCGTAGCGGATGAAGTGAGGAAACTAGCTGAGCAATCAGGCAACTCTGCTGAACAAATCAAAGGCATGATCGGGGATATTCAAAATGATACTAGTGTATCCGTACATTCGATGAAAAAAGTAACAGAGGATGTGGAAGACGGATTAACCTCGATGCTTCATATGAAGAGTTTATTTTCACAAGTGGAAGACATTAATTCAGAGGTAGACGGACAAATTTTAAATGTCACGAATATTGTTGAATTTTTGGATGAAAAGGGTAGTGAATTGAAGAAAGTCACAGAAGATTTCTCGACATTCGCTCAAACGATGACAGACAGTACAAGTACTGTAGCTGCGACATCAGAGGAATCGTTGGCATCTATGACTGAAATAGCTAGAACGGCCGAAGAGCTTAGCTCCATTGCAATAGAGTTACAGGATCAAATCAATGAATTTAAAACCTGAAGAAAAAGCTGATTACTGAGCGTTAGTAATCAGTTTTTTTTAGAATGCGTTTCTAAATTCCGTCAAACCTAATGTTTAGCTGCTTTACTCCAGGGAATATTAATGTTATCTAATTTTAATATCTAGGAGGCGTGTGAAATGGCTAAAACAATTTTTATTACCGGAGCTGGCACCGGTCTTGGTAAAGGTACTGCAATAGGGCTTGCGAAGGAAGGACATCACGTTATTGCTTCTGTTGAGATTTATCCGCAGGTCACGTCTTTACGGGAAGCAGCAGAGGCTGAAGACGTGGAATTGGAAGTGTTCAAAATGGATATAAAAAATCCTGAGGATCGTGGACGTATATTAGAATATGATTTTGATATTTTTGTCGCAAATGCAGCGATCAACGAAGGAGGTCCTTTAGGTGAAGTTCCCATGTCTATCTTTAGGGAGATATTTGAGGTGAATGTCTTTAGTACACTGGAAACGGCTCAAATGGCAGCGAAGAAGTTTGTTGAAAAAAGGCAAGGGAAAATTATTTTTATGTCATCCATGGCAGGCAGTATGGCGGGACCATACAGTGGTCTTTACGCAGCCTCAAAACATGCCCTTGAAGCAATTGCGAAAACATTGCAAAAAGAGATGACGTATTTTAGCGTTCAGGTGGCAACGATTAACCCAGGTCCATTTGAGACAGGATTTAATGATCGAGCTGTGGAAGCCAAGTGGAAGTGGTTCAATGAGGATATCCACTACTCTCCTGCAGTTGAGATGAGAGCAAAGGATAAAGGAATGGAAAACCAGTTTGATCCGGCGGACATGATCGCTAAAATGGTCGAAGTAATTCCAAAAGATACCCATAAATTCCGCACAGTCTATCCTCCTGAAACAGAACAACAAATGAAGGAAGAAGAAGCGGACAACTGGAAGAAGGATATTTAAACAGGAGGGATGTTCAGGTTAGATGTCTGAACATCCTTTTAAAGAGAATTTATAAATAAGAAGAAATGAGATCCATTTGACAAAGGTTACTCAATCAGATATTGTGACATTAAATCAATAAACACGGAAGGGTGAACCAACTAGATGAAGTACTAATCCTATTTTACGAAAACGAACAAAGGAAGGCATTTTTTAGCAGGAGATTTGACTGCTTTTTTTAAGGTGCTTTCGTTGAGTTTTCAGAATAGGATTAGGGTTCTATAGTTGTCTCAAATGGAGAAGTCTCTTTTTGGTGTACACCTGTATCTATCTCTGCCTCCTATTCTGATGTGACTAGGGGGCATTTTTCTGTCCCCGGAACATAACGGTAAATGGGGATGATTATATGATGTTATTAGAAGCGAATGCGTTAAAGTTATATGTTAAAGATCGTTTACTCATAGATGTTGATCGGTTAGAAATTCATAAAAAAGACCGTATCGGCTTAGTTGGCAAAAATGGAAGTGGGAAAACCTCGTTATTGAATGTCTTGGGGGGGAAGGAATCTCCTGAAAAAGGGAGAGTTAAGAAAGATGTAACCTGTGAACTTTTACCACAGTTGCCAAGAACGGATACAACCAAAAGTGGTGGAGAAGTGACACAAGATCACGTTGTTCAAGCTCTTGCAAAGGATCCTGAAATCTTATTTGCCGACGAACCAACAACAAATCTGGATACGGACCATATAGAGTGGTTGGAAAAGAAATTGCAGATATGGCAGGGAGCATTCGTAATTGTCTCCCACGATCGAGCTTTCCTGGATGCACTTTGTTCAACGATATGGGAGATACATGAGGGAAGTGTGAGAATATATAAAGGGAATTATTCTGCTTATGCCAAACAAAAGGAAGTGGAACATCATGTAGAAAAAGTTGCGTATGAAAAATATATAAGAGAGAAAAAACAACTAGAAGAAGCAATGAGATTAAAAGAGAAAAAGGCTGATAGAGCCACAAAAACCACGAATAAAATAAGTAAATCAGAAGCGGAAATCACCGGAGCTAAACCATATTTTGCTAAGAAACAAAAAAAGCTTCAACAAACTGCGAAAGCAATGGAAACGAGATTAGCAAAATTGCAGAAAGTTGAAAAGATCAAAGAGGTTCCCTCAATCAAGATGAATTTACCGAATGAAGAAACGTTTAAAGGTCGTATTATCCTTCGCGTGAACGATGTACCCGGCATAATAGGCCAGCGTGTTTTATGGAGAACAGCAACCTTTCATGTTCGTGGTGGAGATAAACTAGCCATTATAGGAGCAAATGGAAGCGGAAAAACCACATTGATTAAAAAAATAATGGAAGAAGAGGAAGGCATTACTGTTTCACCCTCGATGAAAACCGGTTATTTTAGTCAGAACTTAACGATATTGGCGAGCGATAAAACGATCCTGGAGAACGTCAGTTGTACATCCAAACAAAATGAAACATTCATTCGAACGGTGCTTGCCAGACTTTCCTTTTTTAGAGAAGACGTGTATAAACCAATAGAAGTATTAAGTGGTGGGGAGCGAGTGAAGGTCGCATTAGCGAAACTATTTTTGAGTGATATTAATACACTCTTATTAGATGAACCAACAAATTTTTTGGATACGGAGGCTGTAGAAGCCTTGGAATCACTTTTAAAAGAGTATGAGGGAAGCGTGATTTTTGTCTCCCATGACAGGCGCTTCATCGAAAATGTCGCAACACGAATTTTAGCGATTAAAAATACGGAAATAGAACTCTTTGAAGGAACATTTGATCAATATAGCCAGTATGAACCACAAGAAAACAGAAATGTGGAAGAAGACAAACAGCTTCTATTAGAAACGGAGATATCAGAAGTCCTTAGTCGATTAAGTATTGACCCCTCTGAAGAATTAGAGTTGGAATTTCAGAAACTTTTAGAGAAGAAGAGGAATAGTACCAATACTTGATAGATGTTGGATATCATTATTTATGTTGAAGAGCCTCTCCCCTGTCGTAATCGAAATAGGAGAGGCTCTTTAATATTAATTTTTCTCCATCTTTTTTATTAATCTTTGTACTTAAATCACGGACAGGCAAATAAGTATTAGAGAAGCGATATTTAATAATGACACCGTACCTAATATATAGGGGGGATTAGATGGGGAGATATACAAAATCGGAATTGACGGAAGTGAATCCAGAAACATTAATGGTAACGTTAAAAGTAAAGATAGAGGGAGAGACGGAAATACCGACATGGAAAGATGATTTAAAAATAAAAGCGGCGCTAGCTTTACTGGAAACAGTCGATCGATCCCATTTTGCTGAGAAAGATTTAGTTCATAAATTTGAAGAATCGTTGATTGATTTGAAATTAATGGTAGAGACATTGGAAGATTAAATAGTAAAACCGAACCTGGTGGTAAAAACGATTGACACTTGCTAAGGGATACTCGAATCCGCTGCAAGAGTGGGATTTCTGCGGAAAAGTTGCAGCCTTTTCCTTCTCGAACATTTCTATAAAAACAACAAGGTTTAACGAAAGTAACCTTGTAATATAGAGAACTCTTCTACTCAAATCAAATGGAAGAGTTCTTTTTTAGAAGATACACCAGAATTTATAAAATTGGCAGCTACCTTCACACCGCACGTATCAAGGAAAACCCACCTCCTATCGAGTAGCACCTGCACACACTTCGTAGGTGCTACTCGGGGGCGGTGGAAGCTGATGCTGTATTTAATAAAAGACGGCTATGCCGTTTTTTTATGGATCTTTAGTTGAAAACTTGATCGTAAATAGTGATTGAATAAGGTTTTTCGAGTAAATCTGGTACAGCTTCTTTGAAGCGGGCAAAGTGGGAAGTTTCACGGTGTTTTAGTTGATCCTCTTGTGTTTGATATACTTCGATAAGTAAGAAGTGATTTTTTTGCTCTGTATCTTGAAAGACATCGAATTGCAGAACACCTTCCTCTATCAAACTGTTTTTTCGATTATCTTCGACTACGTCGACAAATGTATCGATCTTATTTTCCTTTACTTGAACTGCTACATGAACAATATACATGGAAGCCCTCCTCCTTGATTTTTCTGAAGTTTAGCATACGGTTACTAAATATTCCAAGAATGCCGCTTAGTTTGACTAAAATTAGGAGGCAGGTTTTAGTTTTCCATTTAAACTTTTTAGTGAGATAATCAGTCTAAATGGGATAGAAAGGGGTTTGCTGCTATTGATCAGTCAGGTGCGTTCGGTTTTAAGTGGGGGATGGATGTTGCTGCGTTCTATCGCAGTTGTCTCGTCTAGCGTGGCAACCATTCTATCTTCAATGCTTCCTTTGTTCTTATATACTTCTATTCCAACAGAATACTTGATTATTCTGTTTGTGATGCTTACTACCGCAGCATTTATCATTCATGGGGTGCTTACGCACGCTTTTAATGATTACACCGACTATCACTCTGGCACGGATGCAAATAGTCCAGCTATATTGTCAGGTGGAAGTCGGGTTCTTCAACAGGGAAAAATTTCAATACATACCCTTTGGCTTCTGGGAAAATGGCTTGCGATTGCCCTGCTTATTCTGGCTGTTATTTTCGCTGTTTTAGCTCAATACAAACTAACTATTTTGTTATTGATAGGGGTTTGGGGCGCGGGGTCCTACTCTATACCCCCATTGCGTTTAAGCTATCGTCCTTTTCTAGGTGAGTGGTTCAGCTTGTTTCCATCGATTCTTTTTCTGGGATTCGCCGGGGCATGGCTTGCCTTAGGATACGTCCCTTTATGGGCGATGCAAAATGCAGTTATTAATGGATTGATTTGTCTGGCATGGGTGATGGTTCACCATATTCCAGATTTGGATGCTGATAAAAAGGCTGTTCCAGTGAAACAAACGAGTGTCGTCTGGTTTACTACTACATTCGGTCTATATTATTCTCGCTTTCCAGCCGTCATTTATCTTTCAATGGCAGGTCTCTGTGCTTTATGGCTCGGGTTTGATAGAGTGTGGGCTGCTGGTGGATTGAGTATCATTATAGTTAGTGCTCTGTACCTCGTATTAAAAATGAAAGTAGAAGATCACGAGCAAGTCAGCAAATACGAAAAAATCTTGCTGCTTTTAGCGATGACCACTGCGATATGGTTGGGGATATTTATTTGATGAAATAGGGGACGGTTCTCTGCTTCTTTTCATGGTGAGCTCGGAAGCGGATACCCGTTCCTACGATAGTTATAGAATGGGTGTACTATATAATATTTTAGGAATATAGAATAAACAACAAGCCTCTTCTTAGCATAAGAGGCTTGTTGTTTGTCGACTTATATTTTCAACATATGCTAACAAATGGTGATTAAAGGTGATTTGGTGACTTTAATTAAATCAACAAAAAAATCCTTTTTATTTCATAAAATTCATAATGTATTAATAAATTTTTCATAAAACATAAAATGTGCATCTCAATTTTCTCCATTATATGGGTGGAAAGTCACGAAACTTTGGATAATAGAATAACGAATTGCAACATCAGAAATGAATTAATGTACGTATACATAAAATAGTAACAGGTTTTCCCCCTTTTATTTAATTTAAATTCCTCCTTCTTAACTAGTTGCATCATGTTTACACGATAAAGATATTACTAGCATTAGAAATTAATACTTTTTTGGTAGATTACTAGTAGAGCGACACTCTAGAAGTGCAGCTAACTAAAAAAGGAGGCAGAGATAATGGAGAAAAAGAATTTGAACAGAAGAGATTTCATCAAAATTGGGGGCATGAGTACGCTCGCAGTTACACTGGGATCTACCGGTTTATTTTCTCTTGCAGGACAAGAGACCACCTTTGCAGCTTCTAAAAATAATCCAACGAGTGGATTTGGAGGGTATGGGCCATTAGTAAAAGATCCTAAAGGTATTTTTGATTTGCCAAAAGGCTTCCAGTACAAGATTATTTCAGAAACTGGCGACCAGATGACAAATGGGGATCTCGTCCCAGGATTACCTGATGGAATGGCTGCATTTCAAGGCTCAAAAAACTCGACGATTCTAGTTCGAAATCACGAGTGTGGTACGAACCATGATTACCCTGTAAATGGAAAAAACCCTTGGAGTAAAGGTGCAGCTGGCGGAACAACGGCTTTAGTAGTGGGACCTAACCGAGAAGTAGTTTCAGAGTATGTCACTAACTCAGGGAATATTCGTAACTGTGCAGGAGGAGCTTCTACTTGGGGAACTTGGTTAACATGTGAAGAAACTCGAGATATGGGACATGGATTCGTCTTTGAAGTAGACCCTGATGACCCTGAAAATGAGATGTCCAAAACACCGATTCGTGATATGGGATATTTCTCTCACGAGGCGTGTAGCATTGATCCTTCTACTGGAATTTGGTATTTAACAGAAGATAACAGTCCAAGTTACTTATATAGGTTCACCCCTTATGATCGAAGTCAAAAGCTAGGTTCTTTACAAAAAGGTGGCACTTTAGAAGCAGCTGCCATTGATGAAATACCAAATAAATCAGCAAAAAACTTTACACCTGGTCAACAAATCGGGGTTGTTTGGAAGGAAGTTAAACCTGAACGTGCAAAAGAAGACGCCAAGGATTTAGCCTGTATTCAGTTTACACGTTTAGAAGGATCCTGGTTTGAAGGTGGCACTTTTTGGTTTGATGATACAGCTGCAGAGACCACTACGGCTTCAGGTAAATTTGGTAGAATATATCGTTATTTTCCAGCTACAAATACATTAGAACTTTTCTATGAATCGTCAGCTTCTAACGAGTTACATGCTCCAGACAATATTACCATTACGCCATGGGGAGACTTATGGATTGCAGAAGATGGAAATCCTAGGGGTGATCGTATCATTGGTCTAACTCCAGAAGGTAATGTGTATCCATTCGCGCAAAACGTCTTTAATAGTTCTGAGCTAACAGGACCAGTATTCTCTCCAAAAGGAAATACACTGTTTGTAAATATTCAAAGCCCAGGAATAACCATAGCCATTTGGGGACCATTTGCTCGAAGAAATTCGGCAAAGCAAGTAGCGATGAGTCATGCTTCTCCTCCTGCAGGTTTTGCTCCGGAAACTTCTCACAAGGTTGAGGAATATGCAGAAAGAAATGGTATGTCTTTATTAGCGGCGGCTGCATTAAATCGTCATGGGGTTTCCGTTTAATTAGATATAATTTAGTTATAAAATACGATAGTTTTCTAGCACAAAGGAGGATTCCAGCATGTTTCAAAATATTGGAATACCAGGTATTATTCTAATCTTGGTTCTTGCTTTAATTATTTTCGGGCCTTCAAAGCTACCGGAAATTGGCCGTGCATTTGGAACGACTTTAAAGGAATTTAAAAAAGCAACAAATGAGTTAGTAAATGGTGAGCAAACAACAAATTCTAACTCAGAAGACAAAACAGACGAGCAAATAAATGAAGAAAAACAGGAAATTAAATAAAGGAAAGGTGTAGGTCGGTCGGTTAAACCGCCTACATCTTTCGCCTTTTCTTTGAAAGGAAGTTTGCAATTGGAAAAAGACGGAATGCAACTCATTGATCATCTATCAGAACTACGGAAACGAATAATCATCACAGCAATTATTTTCGTGAGTTTCTTTATGGGAGGTTTTTTTTATGTGAAAGATATTTACCGTTTTTTAGTTAAGGACTTAGATGGGAATTTAGCTCTACTAGGACCAGGTGACGTTCTTTCAATATATATGATACTGGCAGCTGTAGTTGCGGTTGCTTTAACTATACCTGTTGCAGCCTATCAGCTGTGGAAATTTATAAAACCCGCTCTCACAAAGGATGAACAGAAATCTTCGCTATTATTTATCCCTGGTTTGTGTATCTTATTTCTCTGTGGGATATCCTTTGGATACTTTGTTCTATTTCCGCTAATCCTATCCTTTGTTTTAACTCTCGCAGGGGACCAGTTTGAAACATTTTTTACTGCAGAAAAGTACTTTCGATTCATGCTTCATCTCACATTGCCATTTGGATTTCTGTTTGAAATACCTGCAGTAGCTATGTTTCTAACAAAACTGGGGGTAGTGACTCCGGAAAAATTAATAAAAGGTAGAAAGTTTGCTTATTTGTTACTTGTAATCATTGCTGTACTAATTACACCACCTGATTTAATTTCAGATGTATTAGTTATCATTCCTCTATTTATTTTGTATGAGGTTAGCATAACTCTGAGTAAGATCGTTTTCCGAAAAAATTCTACAGTAGCAGGTTGAAAGTAAAATAGGGGACGGTTCTCTGCTTCATCATGAAGCAGAGAACCGTCCCCTTGACACACTTATCGTCCGCCTGAAGCGGTTTTCTTTAATTCTAATGCTTCTTTCGCTAAATTATCTGTATCAATGGCATTCTGTTTGTCTACAGAAGACTGGTAATAGTCACCGGCAAACGAGTTATCAGGTTCTTCAAGCCAGAAGTAACATATAACGAAACTTGCGAAGGCTCCTCCTGCTAGAACAAAGAAAAACTGTTGTGGTGTGACAAATGTATAAAGCGTTAAATACAAGGTTGCACCAACATTACCATACGCACCAGCCATACCAGCAACTTGCCCTGTCAATCGTTTCTTGATCATTGGAATAATTGCAAATGTTGCTCCTTCAGCTCCTTGAACAAAGACAGAGGTGAGAATAGTAACGACAATAGCCAGTATTAAAGGCCACCCCGATTCAATGAACCCCATCACAACTAGCCCAATACTGATACCTATCAAATAGGTAAGCATGACTCGCTTACGGTTTCCTAGGCGATCGGATAAAACTCCTCCAAGTGGTCTAGCTACCAAGTTTATAAAGGCAAACGAGGCAGCAATCATTCCAGCTGTGGCAGGAGTGAGTGTGAACGTTAACTGAAAAAACATTGGAAGCATTGATATAATCGCTAATTCGGCACCGAAGTTTGCAAAGTATGTGCTATTCAAGGCAGCGACATTTTTGAAATTATAGTGATCGTCTTTCGGTACTCCCTTTTTTAGAATTGGAACATTCACTTGTAATATCTTAAATACTTGATAAATCATCGTTATTCCTATAACGGTATAGGTGATATAAAGGACATTGGAAGAAATAAAGCCCATACCCTCAATTCTCCAGGCAAGTACTGCTAAAGCACCGCCTAATGGAAGGGTCCATAGGATGAGCTGAATCATGTCTTTCCATGTACTAACTTCCATCGCCCCTGATTTTTTAGGCTTGATGAAAGCTTTTCCTTCCGGAGTATCTCTCACACAAATAAAGTAAATGATTCCGTAGATAATACAAATAACACCTGTTAAAGCAACAGCATATCTCCAACCGTTATCTCCTCCGAGCATGGTTAATGCGAACCAAGGAAGTAACATGGCGGCAGCAGCTGAACCGAAATTACCCCATCCACCGTAAATACCTTCAGCAAAACCAACATCTTTAGGTGGGAACCACTCAGAAACCATCCGAATTCCAATAACGAAACTGGCACCGATACTACTTAATAATAATCTTGAAATCATCAATTGAGTCCAAGTGTCACCGAATGCAAACATAAATGTAGGTATGGACATTAAAATTAAAAGTGCTGAGTAGACAACTCGTGGTCCAAATCGATCGAGAAACATACCTACGACTATTCTTGCAGGAATTGTTAAGGCTACGTTTAGTATTCCAAGTGCAGCTAAATGTTCCGTGGTCATCCAATCCATTGTATCCAGCATCGTTGTAGCGAGTGGAGCCATATTGAACCAAGTGAAAAAAGAGATGAAGAAAGCAATCCAAGTTAAGTGTAAAACTTTCATACGTTGACTTTTAAATTTAAAAATATCTGCCGTTTTCAATTTAAGCCCCTCCTATAGGTATCATAGATTTTTTGTACTCCAATAATTATTTGTAAATTCTGATTTTTCTTGATGTGAAAGTTATTGAATTTTTGATATTCAATCGTTTTACTAGTAATTGTTTTTTATTATGGCACATGCTCTGTTAGGAAATCGGATAGTTGTTACAATATCTAACGCGAAAATATTCTCGTCCTTTCCAGTGCTAATTGGTTTAAGTATTGCTGGATCAACAATGAAAACGGTATTATAAAGTAGGATATTTATTATAAAAAATTGAAATTAAAATGCTCTAATAGAGCTTTGTATACATGACATAATGTTAATTAAGAATGTATTACTTGTTTTTTTATTTAATTTAGTTAGTGGAAAAAACGCTGCTTTCTACTAAACAGGGAGTCGGTCATACCGATAACAAAAATGAGTTCATATTTATAGAATACAAGCATAAGAATGATGAGACCGTGAGATTAAATAGGTAGGATATTTATTTGAGAGAGAAGCGGGAAAATTCTGTTGTCTCTATCAAGCGAGTGAAACTGGAGATTTACAACAAGGGGGGAGAGAACACTGTCTTAAATAAAAGATCAAAATAGTACATGCTAAGATGTATCCAAGACTGAAAAAGTGCCGCAAAACAGGTAATTTAGATGATAAAAACTTCCTTCTTTTTTTACCTTGTTAGAGTGGAGTTATCGTAAGTATTACTATATAATTAGTTTTGTAAATGATAGTTTGTATACGTGGAGGGTTATCATGTTAAAAACAGATCTTGGTCGTTTTAGAGTAATGGGATTTTTTGAGGGAGCATCTTTATTGATTTTGCTTTTTATTGCAATGCCGGTCAAATACGTTTTAGGAATTCCTGAAATGGTAACAATCGTTGGATCCATTCATGGTTTCCTTTTTGTTGGATATATTCTTTTAACACTTTACACCACATACAGAATCCGCTGGTCTTTTAAATGGCTATTTAGTGCAGTTGTTGTAGCCTTTATCCCGTTTGGAAATCTTATTTTGGATGGACGATTAAAACAGGCAACATTTAGTGTTGCGAAGTAAAATACAAGGGGTCCCTATTATCTTGTCGAATTCGATAAGGTTACAGAGACCTCCTTTTTCTTGTAGGCAGTTTTAGCAAACTCTATTGTTTTTTCACAGCTTAACTTAAGACATCGAGTTATAAAGGATTATATTATGTACACATTGAAATTAAAGGGGTAATTCCGTATAGGAATTACCCCTCTTTGATGAGTCTGGTATTTGTATTCAACAATAGCTTACCAACCTTCTTTTTATAACAAAAATCATTTAAAACGGGTTCGTACCCCACTGAGCAGCAGTCTTAATGAATGTCCGCTGTTCAAGTTTGAGCTGACTAACGATATATTCTGCAAGATCTTCCGCTTGCGTGTATTTATCCGGGTTTCGTTCGTTGGAATCCTTACCTCTTGTTAAATCAGTTTCTACAAGACTAGGCGTCAGAACGCTGACCCGGATGTTGTTGCGACGGACCTCTTGCATTAGGGATTCACTCATACCAATTACAGCAAATTTCGATGCACTATAAGCGCTGGAACCTTCTGTACCTTTAAGTCCGGACATCGAGGAAATGTTAATTATATCTCCCTGATTTTGCTCAATCATGTTAGGCAATACAGCTTTTGTTACATGTACAATCCCCATGACATTTGTATCCAGTACTTTTTTCCACTCCTCGGTGGATAAATCCTGAAATTTACCATAAACTCCAACTCCAGCATTGTTGATCAAAATATCGATAGAGCCAAGATTCTCTTGGATTTCTTTTACAGCACGCTGAACTTCTGTTTCATGTGAAACATCTGCAACAGCCGTAACAAACGTTGCTCCCATCTCAGTTAGTTCTTCGTGGATAACTTTAAAACTTTGTTCTGAGCGGGCAATAAGTCCGAGTTCAACACCTTCTTTTGCAAGGGCAATTGCGGTAGCTCGCCCAATCCCTCTACTTCCTCCTGTTATAAGTGCTCGTTTCCCTTGTAATGACTGCACGCTTTAAATCATCCTTTCTATTTATATCTCTATCCGATATATTCACTAAATGATGACGTTATAACCACGTCCAGTGATAGTTAGCTAAAAATTGGAGAAAAAGTTTAAGAAAAGAACCAGGCACTTGTTAGAGAGAATAAGTGCCTGGCAATTTATCATAATAAATGAAGCGTATTCGACCTAATCTTACTTCATTTTAATTACAATTTTTCCTTTAGCATGATGTGTTTCACTGAGTCCGTGAGCTTCTTGAAGTTGTTCAACAGTAAAGTCGAAAACATGACCAACTTGCGGTTTTACGATTCCTTTTTCTAAAAGGTCTCCAAGTTGAGCTAACTGTTTGCCATTCTCTGTAAGCCAATAGGACTTCGCTTCAACCTCGTATTTTTCAGCAAGTTTTTGATCCGGAGAACCTGCTATTGTAACGAGTTTCCCACCGGGTTTTAGCACAGTAAAGCTTCTGTCAAGAATCTCTCCGCCCATCGTATCAACGACAATATCAAAGTTTTCTATTTCTTCTTCAAATTTTTGTGTGTGATAATTAATGACTTGATCTGCGCCAAGTTCCTTTACGTAGGATTCATTTTTCTCACTGGCAGTTGTAGCGACATATGCACCGAAATGTTTAGCAATTTGTATGGCTAAACTCCCAACACCACCGGCACCAGCGTGGATAAGCACTTTTGAGCCCTCTTTTACGCCTGTTTCATCTAAGAGACATTGCCATGCGGTTAGCCCAGCAAGAGGTATCGAAGCAGCTTCTTCAAAAGAAAGGTTTTCTGGTTTTTTCGCTAATCTGCTTTCCTCAACAGTCGTATATTCTGCATACGTTCCGTTGTGAGTAGTAGCTGGTCTAGCAAAAACTTCGTCACCAACCCCGAAATTTTTCACGTTCGTTCCAACTTCCACAATCTTACCTGCTACATCCCATCCCAAAATGATAGGGAAGGGAAACTTTCAAATAACCTTCTCTTAACTTCCAATCAATTGGATTTATAGAAGTTGCGTGGACTTCCACTAATACTTGATCCTCGGTAATTTCCGGTTTTGAAACCTCTTGTTCATGTAACAGTTCCTTACCACCATATTCATTGATAACAATTGCTTTCATATGTTTGATACTCCTTTTTTAAAAATATAATATTATTGTTTTAGAAAAATCGATCCACCTAATAATGTTTTTAAATCTTTCATTTAACAAATTACGTGTAGGGCATTCTCTTACTTAGTGTTGCCCAGTGTAATAAAGACAATAGATAAAATCAAAAAATTAGCTTGAGAGGAATCTATTGGTACTAGTAACCTTTGATGTTAAGGAGTACATGTATTGTTATCATTAACTTCCATATAAGTCTTTACACTGTTACGACCATCTTCTTTTGCTGCGTATAAAGCTTTATCCGCATTCTCAATTAACTCGCTGGATTTGTTTTCCTGGTTCGGTAAAATGGTGGATATTCCGAAACTAACCGTTACTTCATCACATAAAGGAGAAGAAGTATGAGGAATGCTTAATTTCTGGATGCTTTGATGTAGCTTCTGTGCCAGGTTTAAGGCTGCCTCAGCAGAGTAATCAGGCAATATAATAGCAAATTCCTCTCCACCATAACGAGCAAAGACCGTTTCCGTATCCGTTAATTTTTGATCAATTGCTTTTGTAATCGATTTTAAGCAGTCATCTCCTGCTTGGTGACCGTATTCGTCGTTGTAAAGCTTGAAATAATCTATGTCGAGCATGATTAAAGATAGAGGAGTATGGTTGTTTAAGGAGCTTTCCCAATAGTTTTGAAGTTCATTATCGAAGTGACGACGATTTGACACACCGGTTAACCCATCTCGTTCCGACAGTCTTTTAAGAAGTTTATTGGCCTGGATAAGCTCAGACTCTGTTTGCTTTTTCACAGTAATATCGACGATGGAAAGTAATGCAGCGGTTAACTTTCCAGTATGATCATAAAGCGGTGTACCATTAACAGATAAAACTTTTCTTTGGTTTGAACCAGAAACAACGGTATGAACATAATCCTTCACATACTGCTCAGTCTTCATGACAATGGATACAGGAAGATCCTCACGTGCAATCGGATTTCCTTCAATCGTTGTAATTGCCCATTCATGTGCATCATATTGCCTAGAAAGAATGTCTTTCTGTTTAAATTCTAATATTTCCTCTGCCATATTATTCACATACTGAAGAGAGCCTGTCAGATCAAAGGTAAGCACACCATTAGGGAAGGTCTCAAGGATGTCTTTTAATTTCTGCTCATTTTCCTTTAACTGATGCTCGTATAACTTGCGTTCCGTAATATCCTGAAACTGGGAAATGGCATACATAGGATTACCTTCGTCATCTTTAACTGCAGAAACATTAAGTAAGCACCACACCAACTGACCTTCCCTGTGAATATACCGTTTCTCCACTTGGTAATAACTAATTTCATTGCTAAGAAGTTGGTGAAAAGCACTCAAACTAGCTTGAAGATCCTCTGGATAAGTCAAGTCCCTGAGAGATTTTCCCTTTAATTCGGTCTCACTATAACCTAGTATCTCGGACAACATTGGATTAGTTAAAAGGAATTTCCCATTAGTAGATACGAGAGCAATTCCCATCGAGGAAAATTGAAAAACTTGCTCAAATAATATCGAACGATCTATCTTCGTGATCATGCAGCTCTCCTCCACCAGTTACAAAATATATAACTCAAGGTATAATCATATTCAATTTAGGTATAATTAATCGATAATAAAGACCTATACCCTAAATATGTGTCTAAAACTCTTTTTTTAAAAAAATACTATATGTTGTTAGAGAAGTTTCAGATTTGTGATATTTGACATAAAAAAAGTGCCTTAAAAGGTCTTTTTTGACCTTTCGAGACATCTTCTTAGGAATTGACACACGTAGTCAGTTCAGTGTACTGAATTTACCTTCTACTGTTATTATGTCATGATAGGCTATCGTGTTCCTACCATTTTGTTTGGCAGAGTACATAGCTAAATCAGCCTGTTTTATGAGATCACTGGGACTGTTGGATGAATCCGGATTCAACGTGGAAAAGCCAAAACTCAATGTTACATGGCTACAGACAGGTGATTTTGCGTGGACAATTTTTAACTGCTGCATCTTTCCATGAATTTTCTTCGTCAGGTCACTAGCCATATCATGTGAATAACCAGGTAAAATGACTGAAAATTCCTCTCCACCATAACGAGCAAATACGGCATCAAGCCCGACTAATTCTTTTCCGATGATTTTTGTAATTGTCTTCAAGCAATCGTCCCCAGCTTGGTGGCCGTATTCATCATTGTAAAGTTTGAAATAATCTAGGTCGAGCATAATAAGCGATACAGGAATGTAGCGATTTGAGAATTCCGCCCAGTAGTTTTTTAACTGTTCATCGAAATAGCGGCGGTTTGCGACGCCAGTTAATCCGTCATGTTCTGACAGCTTTTTAAGAAGTTTGTTTGCTTCAATAAGTTCATATTCTGTTTGTTTTTTTTCTGTTATATTCACAAGAGAGCATAAAACAGCTGTCATCGTTCCCGTATGGTCAAAAAGAGGGGAATTATTTATCGATAATACTTTTCGAGTACCCGACCCTGATTCGATTGCATGGACGAATCCTTCACTGGCTCCTTCGTTTTCATGACTATCGAGAAAGGAAGTTCTTCTCTCGGAATGGCCTCGCCTTCAACTGTACGGAGTTTCCATTCGGGTGTATCCATTTTTCTGGATACAATTTCTGCCCTATTAATCTCCAAAATTTCCTCTGCCATCTTATTTGCATAAGAGATATTTCCTTGTAAATCAAACATTAGAACGCCATTTGGCATCGTCTCAAGTATTTCGGTTAATTGCTCTTGGCTTTCTTTTAACTGTTGCTCATATAATTTTTGGTCTGAGATATCCTGGAATTGAGAGATAAAATATAACGGGTTACCTGCACCGTCTCTAACTGCAGAAACATTAAGTAAGCAATGAACAAACATACCATTTTTATGAACATACCGCTTCTCTACTTGGTAGTAACTAACTTTTCCGTTAATGAGTTGATGAAACCTATCTATGCTATTACGAAGATCCTCCACATAGGTTAAATCTTTGAATGTTTTCTCTTTTAATTCCTTTTCACTGTAGCCTAGCATCTCGGTTAACATTGGATTAGTTAAAAGGAAGTACCCTTCGTTAGATATGAGAGCAATCCCCATGGATGAAAATTGAAAAACTTGTTCGAATAATATCGAACGATCTACCTTCTTGTTCATCTGTTTCTCCACCACCAATCAGAATTATATTTATGTCACTTATAATCCCAGTGTAAATTATGTGAATCTAATCTATTTGACTTTATTTCCTAATTATATCTTATTTAATTATGTATTCGTAAAATTTATAATAAATAGGGTTAAACATGTATAAAAAGTTACATTTACCTTTCATCATTCAATAGTCTATTTTTAATTTTAAGGTTAAAAAGATTGGAGAGAACCATTACAATCACGGAAACAGATCGTAATCACTTAATAAAAAATGAAAAAAGGGTTGTAAAACGCTTTCATCTATTTTATAATCTAACTAAATCGTTTTACTAAATCGATTTATCAAATAGTATAGTTGTTTAAAAGAGATATATTATATCCAAACTACCTTAGTTTTTAACTGATAATGGAGTAGATGTTTATGAGGACTATTACAATTGCAGATGTTGCAAAACACTCGAATGTTTCTAAGAGTACTGTTTCTCAGTACTTAAATAAAAGATATGAGTATATGGGTGAAGGGACAAAGACTCGTATAGAAGAAGCGATTAAACTGCTAGGATATCGACCAAACATTGTGGCACGAAGCTTAAAGCAAAAATCAACGACAACCATTGGGGTGATTGTCGCAAACATTTTGCATACCTTTTCTACTCAAGTGATAAGAGCAATTGAAGACATTTGCCATGACTATGATTTTCATACAATTGTTTGTAATGCGGATGATGATCCCGAAAAAGAAAAAAAATACATTGAGATGCTTCAGGCGAAACAAGTAGATGGTATCATTATTTTCCCAACAGGAGGGAATGTGGAACTTTTTCTTAGCTTAAAAGAAAATGACTTTCCACTAGTATTTATGGACCGTTTTATGTCAGAAGTTCAAGTTCCATCCGTTGTATTGGATAATGAAAAGGCTTCCAAGCTAGCTGTTGATTATTTTGTAGATTGTGGGTATCAAAGGATTGGCATTATGACGACATCGATCCTTGAAAATTTAACTACCAGAATTAAACGGGTCGATGGGTATAGACAAGCTTTACAAGAACAAAATATACCTATTAATGAAAACTACATTAAAAGCTTGGAGTTGCATCAATTTGAAGACGCAATGACAAATATGCTCACATTAAAAGATCCGCCGCAGGCAATCTTAGCAGGTAATGATTTAGCCTTAATGGAGATACTAAAGTTTACTAAAAAGAAAGAGATAAGCATTCCTAAAGATTTAGCGTTGATTGGGATAGATGATGTATCGTTTGCCAGTTTTTATAATCCGGGATTAACTACCGTTGCTCAGCCAGCATTTGAAATGGGGGAAAAGGCTGCGGAGTTGCTCCTAAATAAAATCCAAAAAAAAGAAGAAGATGTTCATCATCATATATATAGCTTTGAGCCACAACTGATTAAGCGAGAATCTTGCTAACGAACTAGCACAAGGAGAAGCAAAGAGGAGGAATAGCTATGAAAGATGTGATTACTATAGGTGATGCAATGATTACATTCAATCCTAGTATGAAAGGACCAATGAAATATGTTCAGTCTTTTGATAGAAAAGTTGGTGGAGCGGAATTAAACTTTGCCATCGGATGTGCACGTCTAGGTTTAAATACGGGGTGGATAAGTCGATTAGGAAATGACGAATTCGGAAAATATATCTTGAATTTTGTTCGAGGGGAAGGAATCGATGTCTCTGAAGTAGGACTTGAAGTTGGGTATCCGACTTCGTTAAATTTCAAAGAGATTATGGAGGACGGAAGTGGTAGAACATTCTATTATCGAAATCAATCTCCGACAACTACATTGACTGAAGATGCTCTGGAGGAAACTTATTTTAAAGATTCCAAAGTACTTCATATCACAGGTGTTTTTCCGGCAATAGATAGTGATAAAAATATTGGTGTTATAAAAAGAGCTATCGCAATCGCAAAAAAACAAGGATTATTGATTTCTTTTGACCCGAATATTCGGTTGAAATTATGGAGCAAGGCTGATGCAAAAAAGGCGATTGCTGAATTTTTACCGGATGTTGATATTTTGTTGACTGGAGTTGATGAGGCTGAAATATTACTAGGCGTTAGTGAACCTAAAGAAATTATTGAGAAAAGTAAAGCATTAGGAATCCAATATATTGCCATTAAACAAGGTGACAAAGGGTCGATTGGTTACTTTGATGGTGAATGTATAGAAGCACCTTCAGTGAAACCGAAAAAGGTCGTAGATACTGTTGGGGCAGGAGATGGATTTGATGCAGGATTTATATATGGTGTACTGCATCAATGGTCACTAAGAAAGACATTAGAATTTGCCAATACAATTGGATCCATGGTTGTCAGCGTTTCGGGAGACAATGAGGGTTTACCTTATTTAGAAGATGTTTTGGTTCAGTTAGGTGAAAAGGACTCTATTGAAAGGTAAGGTGAAAAAATGAAACTTCAATTAGCTCTTGATCGGTTAGAAAGAAAAGAATGTTTTGATTTATTAGAAGAAACAAAAGCGAGTGTAGATTGGATTGAAGTTGGAACCGGGGTCATTAAAGAATATGGAATGGCAATTGTTCGTGAAATAAAAGTTTCCTACCCAAGTCATACGATTGTAGCTGATATGAAAACATGTGATGCAGGTAAACATGAAGCAAAACAAGCGTTTGAAGCAGGAGCAGACATTGTGACAGTAATGGCATTTTCCGCAGATCAAACGATAAAAGATACGCTGAACGTCGCCCAACAGTATAACAAAAGAATTATGATCGATTTACTTGGTATTACTGACAAAAAACGAATAGTAGAACTTGAAAACCTAGGTGTAGATCTAGTTAGTCTTCATTTTGGAAAAGACATGCAACAAGAAAAAGAGATGTCGACTAATTTATTTGAATTAGTCAACGAAGCTTCGAATTTTGAAGTAGCTGTTGCAGGTGGAATAAACGAGCATTCATTACCGGATATAGTAAAACATAACCCTAATATTGTCATCGTTGGAAGTGCTATTACTAGTGCGGACAATCCAAAAGAGGCGAGTTTGAAATTGAAAGGAATGATCAATTAAAATGAAAAAAGTTATGGAGACGGTTGCTAAAGAAATATCAACAGTTTTAGCTAAGGTAGATGAAAAGGAATCAAAATTATTAGGTGATGAAATTTTAAACGCGAAGCGAATCTTTATAAGTGGAGAAGGACGCTCAGGACTTATGGGGAAGGCAATTGCAATGCGTCTCATGCATGGAGGATTCCATGTATATGTAACAGGTGAAACAATCACTCCGAGTATTGAAAAAGATGATTTATTAATCATAATCTCTGGTTCAGGATCTACAAACTCAAGTTTACAACTAGGAACGACTGCTAAGAAAGCGGGGGCAAGAATTTTCTTAGTGACGACGAATCGGGAGTCTAAGATTGCTGTAATAAGCGATGGTGTACTCATCATTCCTGCTGCTACTAAACATAGAAGACCTGAAGAACCAGAAACGATTCAACCGCTGGGGAATCAATTCGATCAATCGGTTCATCTTCTTCTTGATGCCATCGTGATCTTTATTACACAAACGGATGATAAAGAATCAATAAATGAAAAAATGACTAATCGTCATGCAAATTTGGAGTAATAAAGAAGTAAGTGATTTTTAGAAATTTATTGATTAACTGCAAAATTATACTCTATAAGCAGTTATACGGATAGCGAATTCGGAAAAAATTTACAAAATGAAAGCGTTATATTAGAGGGCGTAGTTTAGAATTTACAACCGAAACGGCTTAAACAATGGTGCAGACATGGTAAAAATTTTCCCTGAGAATACTTTTGGTCCAAATTATTTAAAGAGTTTAAAAGGGGCATTGCCACAAAATCTATTTATGGTAACAAGGACATTAACATTGATAATGTTGCAGAATATGCAGTTAAAGGTGGTGAGGCTATATCGGTATAGAGAGTAACTTAGTAAATCGACAAAAGATGCTAAGCTAAGCTGGTTCTAATCCTTAACAAAGGAAACGACACACTATGTAGAAAAGTTAAATGAAATTTAAAATAGTACTTTGAGTGATTTAAAAAAATGAATGAAGAGGGGCGTATTAATCATGAAAAAACATTTTACACTATGGTCATTAGTACTACTAATATCAGTATTTATGTTAGCAGCTTGTGGTAATGAAGAAAATGGGGAGGAAACAAGTTCAGAAGAAGGTAATCAAAATACTACAGCGAATGAAGAGGAATCGATTAAGATCGTTGCTGCGCATAATCAGACTTCCCCTGAAAATCCATATCAAGAGGGATTACTAGAATTTAAAGAAGTTGCCGAGAGTAAATCTAACGGAAGTATTGAGGTTGAAGTACACGCAGGTACACTAGGGACAAGTGAGTCGGAACTCGTTGAGAGTTTGCAGTTGGGTGGAGCTGATGTTGTGTTGGTTTCTCCAGGATTTATGAGCAGTACAGGAATAAGAGAAATTGATTTGTTTGCTCTTCCTTATTTATTTGAAAGTTATGACCACTGGGAAGAAGCGGTTGATGGAGAAGTTGGCGATGAGATTGCAAATATTATCCTAGAGGAATCCGATAACAAATTTAAATTAATGGGTTATTGGTCAGCAGGTGTACGTCACTATTATGGAAAAGAACCAATTCACTCCATTGATGATTTAAAAGGGATGACTATTCGTACTCAAACATCAGGAGTCGTTGCAGATTTCTGGCAGCAAGTTGGGGCAGTACCTACAGATGTTGCTTGGGGAGAGTTATACCAGGCTTTACAACAGAATGTCGTTGACAGTGCAGAAAATGCGTACCCTTATTTCGTTCAGGAGAATCATCATCAAACGGACAATGGAAAGTACACATCTGAAACGGCACATGATTTCACTACAAGATTTTTACTAATTAATAATGAAAAGTTTGAATCTTACTCTGAAGAACAACAAAATATTGTTCTAGAAGCAGCGGCAGCTTCTGTTGAGGCTGAGAGACAAGCCCTATATGACCAAGAAGAGGAATTCAAACAAACACTATTGGATGATGGCGCTGAGGTGAATGAAATAGATACAGCACCATTTATTGATATAGCGGTACCTTTACAAGACAAAGTAGCAGAAGAGATTGGTGTAGCGCATCTTTTAGAGCAGATAAGAGAGCAACGATAAAAAGGCTAATTGAAGAATTAGAGTATAAAATAGGGGGAATAAAAGTTCAATATTTATCCGTTCCTCCTATATTTTTCAAAATTGCAAATTAGATTATATTAAATCATCTTTTGTTACTCAATTAAGTAAGCTAAAATATAGAGTCTATTTGCAGAAGGGAAGAGGGAAGTGAAATGAAAAAGATCGTAAAACTACTTGAAAAAGTTCAGCTTTCGATAGGTGTCATTATGCTCAGTATCTTTTTCTTAGCAGTGATTATTCAAGTGGCCACAAGATATTTGGGAGTCTCTGTAATTTGGACAGGAGAAGTGGCGAACTATTCGTTTATCTGGTCGATCTTCATGGGGACGGCAGTGATGATTAATCGGAAAGAGCATTTTAAATTTGATTTACTCTATAAAAAATTAACAGGAAAAATGAGATCGTCGTTAAGTATTTTCAATGATAGTATCCTCTTTCTATTCAGCTTGGCGATTCTATTTTATGGGGTTGCTGCTACAGATAACTTTTGGAATTACAATTGGGTATCCTTACCATTTATGAAAATGGGTTACGTATGGTTATCTGTTCCAGTTATGGGGTTAACAATGATGATTTATTTAGCTTCACACATTATTTACGATATGAAAGGCTTTAATAGAGAGGAGGCAAACAAATGATTGGTGGAATATTAATTGCAACTTTTATAATTCTTATGTTCATCGGTGTACCTATTGCGTTTGTAATCGGGATTGTATCCTTTATTGGTATATTTAATATTCCTTATATACCGGAAGTTACTGTCCCGGTAAGTATGCTTAATGGGTTAAATTCATTTGTTCTCCTCGCTGTTCCATTGTTTATTCTAACAGCAAATATAATGAATTCAGGTGAGATTTCTCAGAAATTAATTGATTTTGCCCTTTCCATTGTTGGACATATTCGAGGTGGATTAGCGCATGCGAATATCCTCGTATCGATGATGTTTGCTGGGGTATCAGGTGCTTCTCAGGCAGATACTGCTGGTGTTGGTAAAGTGCTTATTCCAAATATGAAGAAACAAGGCTATGATACAAAAACAGCAGTTGCTCTTACAGCGGCATCTTCAACGATAGGTGTTATTATTCCACCAAGCATTCCTATGATTATATTTGCAGGCTTAACGAATGTTTCTGTCGGGGCATTATTCCTTGCAGGGCTTATACCCGGTGTAGCAATTGGTCTAGGAATGATGTTGTTTGTTTTTATTCTTTCGATTAAAAGAGGCTATCCCAAAAACCAAAGAGCTTCCTTGAAAAAATTCTTAAAACTGTTCTTTGAGTCCATTCCGGCTCTTCTAACTCCAGTAATTTTAATTGGTGGAATTATTTCAGGAATCTTTACGGCAACGGAAGCAGCAGCTTTCGCTTCAATCTATACACTACTTATTTGTATGTTTATCTATAAAACATTGAAGATCAGAAATTTATATAAAATTTTAGTGGACACATTAACATTAAGCTCATTGTCACTGTTTGCTTTAGCTGCTGCAAGTGCATTAGGAGAATTGATGAGTTATTACCAACTGTCTATAATAGCAAGCGAATTTTTCACTAATAATATATCAAGTAAATGGATTTTTATTATCATCGTTATCCTTTTCTTCTTGTTTATTGGTACATTTATGGATGCGATTCCAGCGATGATCTTATTTATTCCAGTTATTTTACCAATCGCTTTACAATTTGGTATTGATCCAGTTCTTCTAGGCATGGTTACCATCATCTCTTTAGCAATAGGATTAGTAACACCGCCATATGGATTGTGTCTGTTATTGGCAGCAAAAATTGGAAATTTATCAATAGAAAAATCTTTTACTGCTGTTGTTCCATATATACTCATTGTTCTAATAGTACTAACTCTGGTAGTACTATTTCCGGATGTTATGCTATTTGCAAAATAAAAAACCAAGGGTCGAAAGGAATTAATTATTATGGTAAAAAGGGAAGTATTAAGTTCAGAAGGATCTTTAATGGTTGTTAAAGTTCAAATAAAAAAAGGCTTTGAAGGGGATACGGATCAACATCCAGAAGAGCAACTAAGCTATATAGAAAAAGGACAAGTTGAATTTGAGGTAAATGGACAAAAAAACATCTTAAGTGCAAGTGAGACTCAGTATATTCCTTCCAATGAGAAGCATCGTGTAAGGGTAATAGAGGATTGTGTAATTATAGATATTTTTACACCAATTCGTCAGGATCTCTTAAAATAAGAATCCGAGGTGAACGTATTGTTAGACCCGGTCGAGGAAATGAAAAAGAAAGCAGGAGAGAAAGCTGTTGAGTATATTGAGGATGGGATGACTTTAGGACTGGGGTCAGGATCCACCGTTTACTGGACGATAAAAAAAATTGGCAATCTTGTTCAGCAAGGGATGAATGTCAAAGGAATTCCGACCTCTTTACGAACGCAACGGTGGGCAAAAGAGTTTGGTATCCCTTTGACTAATTTCTCGGATGTCGAATTGCTAGATGTAACAATTGATGGTGCTGATGAGTTCACCTCTCAATTAGATTTATTAAAGGGAGGAGGGGGATCACTTGTTAGAGAAAAAATGGTCGCCGAAGCTTCTTCTAAAGTCATTATTGTAGTAGATAAAGCGAAGAAAGTCGAAACCTTAGGTAAGCGCCCAGTACCTGTTGAAGTGATTCCTTTTGGTTGGGAAAGCACTGCAAAGAAAATTAGGTGCATTCATGGGATTCCTCGATTAAGAAAAATAAGTGAAAGTGATATCTTCATTTCCGATAATGGGAATTATATATTTGACTGTGAGTTCAATTCTATAACTAATCCAGAGTATCTGCACAAGCAATTAAAAAGTATGTGTGGTGTTGTGGAAACTGGATTATTTATTAATATGGCTGATATCATATTGATAGGCGAAGAAGTTCACGTATCCTACATTCGATAATACGTAATATTAGACAAGACAGATCATGGACCTATTTGGTTATGATCTGTTTTTTTACACTAAAAATTTTGAGTCTGTGACCTTTATAGGGGAAATAGCTATTATTTACTTATAAGGGTCGATATGTTTGGATTTTAAGATATAATGAATTTAGTCGGATTTTTTGAATATGATATTTCTTTGAGAGAATCCTATATAGAAGTCGGATAATATACTATAAATGAGGTTAATACATGAGTTTTACGAATTATAATTTAAGCGAAGAAATAACAAGGGCACTGAACGTGTTAAAATATAAAACCCCAACCGAGGTTCAAAAGGAAGTCATCCCGCGAGCGATGGAGAATCAAGATCTTGTCGTGAAGTCTCAGACGGGAACCGGGAAAACAGCAGCCTTTGGTATTCCGATTACCGAAATGATCGCATGGGAAGAGAAAAAGCCACAAGCGTTAATTCTTACACCTACACGGGAGCTTGCTGTCCAAGTTCGTGACGACATTACGAATATTGGCAGATTCAAACGTATTAAAGCGATGGCGGTTTATGGAAAAGAACCGTTTGCGAAACAAAAAGAAGAATTACAGCAAAAGACTCACGTCGTTGTTGGGACACCAGGACGAGTGATGGATCATATCGAGCGTGGGACATTGGAGTTAGACCAAGTAAAGTATCTCGTGATTGATGAAGCAGATGAAATGCTCAATATGGGTTTTATTGAGAAGGTTGAGACGATCCTGCAAGCACTACCGGAAAATAGGGTTACGATGGTTTTTTCAGCAACATTACCGAGAGATGTCGAAGCGCTTTGTTTTAAATATATGGAGAATCCTCATCAAATTGAGGTGGCCTCAACCGGAATCACAACTGATACCATTGAGCATCGTTTACTCGAGGTGAGGGAAGAAGGCAAGATTGCCACACTCAAAGACCTTACTGTCGTTGAGAACCCGGACAGCTGTATGATCTTTTGTCGGACGAAAGAACACGTCGATACGTTATTTACCGAATTGGATGAAGCTAATTATTCTTGCGAAAAACTCCATGGAGGATTAGAACAAGAAGACCGATTCGCAGTTATGGAAGGTTTTAAAACAGGGAACTTCCGTTATCTCATTGCAACAGATGTTGCGGCAAGAGGAATCGACATTGATAATGTGACGTTGATTATTAATTATGACGTTCCGATGGAAAAAGAAGGATATGTCCACCGAACTGGAAGAACAGGCCGTGCCGGGAATAAGGGGAAAGCTATCACGTTTGCAACAAGTCGTGAAGCGAAATATGTGAAAGCTATTGAAAAATACATTGGCTTTGAGATTCCAGAAATGGAAGCCCCTAGATATCAGGACGTAGCAAGAGGACAAGCTGCTTTTGATGAAAAGATTAGTGGCCGCCGTGTTGTACGAAATAATAAAACAGAACGGATTAATCATGATATTACAAAGATCCACTTTGGTGGAGGTAAAAAGAAGAAAATTCGAGCAGTAGACTTTGTAGGTACGATTGCAAAAATACCGGGTGTTTCTGCGGATGACATCGGAATCATAACCATCCAGGACACGTTTTCCTATGTGGATATTCTCAACGGAAAAGGTTCATTGGTTTTAGAAGCCATGGAAACAAGCACAATTAAAGGAAAGAAGCTGAAAGTCAGTACAGCGAAGAAGTAATGAAATCGTAACGGGAGGATTATGGTTTACATCATAATTTTCCTGTTTTTTAGTTGACGACTAAAAGTTTTCTGATAAGCTAAATACTATCTATATACGAGTTTAAACGGGAGGTTCTTTAAAATGAGTGGAAATATCATTATTTTATCTGGGTACTCGGCTTCTGGGAAAAATACGATTATAAATGCGATGGATAAAAAGCATTTTGATCTTGTCTATCTTCCGTCAGTCACAACCAGAAAGGTAAGAAAAGGCGAATCACAAGGGAATCCTTATACATTTGTAACTGAGGAAGAATTTTTGCAGAAGGTCAAGGAAGAAGAATTTATCGAATATGAAGAAGTACATGGTAATTTTTACGGAACACCAAAGGATACATACAGACAGGAACTAAAAGCAGGGAAAACGATTATCAAGGATATTGATGTGAATGGAGCCATTCACTTTAAAGAAGTGTTTGGTGATGCGGTAACGTTAGTTTTTGTTCAACCATCCGATGAAGATGCGTTAAAGGAGAGACTCTTAAAACGCGGAGACGATGAAAAAGATATCTTGCTTCGTTTAAAACGAGTGGAGTATGAAAAATCGTTGAAAGGTCAGTTTGATTACGTTGTTGTGAACGATGTGATCGCTGAAGCAGTAAGGGACGTTGAAAATGTTGTGAAAGAAGTGAAAGAGAGAAACGAATAGAATCGGCTCTATGCAAAATGCGAACCCATTAAAGGATGACGACAGTGAATGTAGTAAAACAATCAATTTATACCTATTCTTACACAAAAGAAGAACGATCCATATGTAAGTTAGAAATGCGCGCTTTTTTTGGTTTTGATTCGGAGTCGAATATTTTGGAAACTTCCGTACAGGTGGATCCAAGCCGAAGCCCTTTTATGAAGGAACGCTTGGACGTTCTCGCGGAAGGCTCATCAATTGAGGAAATCATTAAAAAAACGGAAGATATAGTCTTTAAAGAAAAGACGATAAAGCTAGTTTTTATAAAGAATCCTTCCGGCGAATCCCGCTCTTTTTCAGACAGACGGGACATTGAACGAGAAGTTGGCTTCTACCTTCAAGGGGACGTTGACTTGAAAAAACCGGAACAACTACTGGGTATCATGAATCTTAACGGAAAATGGCTTTTCGGAGCGTTATTTCTAAGTGAATCTGTTTGGTTTAAACACCAGCAAAAACCGTATGAATACTCTACTGCATTGAGTACGAGGATGGCGAGAAGCGTAGTTAATATTGCTGTTCCTGATCCTGTTGGTTTAAAAGTTATTGATCCGTGTTGCGGTATAGGTACGGTTCTTATAGAAGCGAGTTCGATGGGGATAGATATTGTGGGAAGTGACATGAATCCAAAGGTAATGTACGGATCACAAAAAAATTTGGCTCACTTTGGCTATGAGACGACCCCAGTAAATTTAGCGGATATGAGAAAAATTTCTGGTGATTATGATGTTGCGATCATCGATATGCCCTATAATTTATGCTCAGTCATTACAGAGGAAGAGCAATTGGAAATGTTCGAAAGTGCTCGCAGTTTTGCAAAAAAGGTATTGGTGGTAACGATTGATCCCGTCGATAAATTTATTAGTCAAGCAGGATTTACTATTGTTGACAGATGTATCGCTACTAAGAATAAAACATTTTTCCGTGAAGTGCTTGTTTGTGAGTAATATGGGATTAGAGGTATCAAAAAGTCGGTATGACTCCTTTGATACCTTATTTCACGTTAAAACAACTGCTTTTTCATATATAGTGATCTTATAAATTATTAAAAATTACGCTTTGAAATGACTTAACCTGGAAAAGAAGTCCTGCAGGAATTCATAGAAGAGTTGTTCCGTTGGAAGAAGTACTCGTTCTTTTGAGGTAATAACTCCTACTGTCCGTGTAACGTTCGGTTCGACTAACGGTATTTTTACGGTGGAACGGGATAGACTATCAACCAAAGTAACTTCTGGCATGAGTGTGACACCAAGACCGGCAGAAACAAGCCCCTTTAAAGCGTCAATATCATCCCCCTCAAAAGCAATATTTGGATGGAATCCCAAATCTGTACAAGCTTTTATAACTATATCACGGAAAACAAAGCCTTCTGGTAGTAGGACAAACGGTTCGTCTTTTAGCTCTCGTAATCGTATGGTTGATCGATCCGCAAGCGGGTGGTGAATCGGCAACAGTGCCACCACATTTTCTGTAAATAGTATTTTTCGCTGGATTCTCTTTGTATCCGGTGGAACCGGACCAATTAACGCCATATTAAAATCTCCTTTGGCAACCCCGCCAATCAAGTCATCGTAGAGAGCTTGCTTTAGTTGAAATTTGGCTTCGGGATATTGCATTCGAAAGGATGAGATGGCAGTAGGTAACGTGTAGGCTGCTAGGCTAATAGGAAATGCAATCCGAATTGTCCCTTTTTCAGGATCCAAGTATTCCGAGACCTCTCGTTTTGCGTCATCCATTACATTCATCCCATGGGAGATACGGTCCAAAAATATTTTACCTATTGGTGTTAATCTCACCCGACGCCCCTCTCGTATAAAAAGATCGACTCCTAATTCATTTTCTAAACTAAATATTTGACGGCTAACTGCTGATTGTGCGACGTGCAGGGCGTTTGCGGCCTCTGTCACGTGCTCTCGAGTAGCAACTTCCATAAAGTATCTAATTTGTCTTATTTCCACGTTTTCAACCCCTTTAATTGCATTCATCTCAAAAAGGCATTAATCCTATCGATTATTGATATTGATTAGATGATTCTTTTAATTATAAAATAAAAAATAGTAGGAAATCTAGAGATAGCTTAAATAAGTTTATATAAATTAGACACATGGAGGCTGAAAAGTATGAAAACGTTAGAGAATATCGAACATATGCATACGCAAGAAAGCCTAAATTACATGAAACAAGTATATCAAACTGTAAAGGAGAGAAACCTTTACGAAACAGAGTTCCATCAGGCAGTCAAAGAAGTATTTGACTCTTTAGTACCTGTGTTTGCGAAAAATCCTCATTACAGAAAACAAGCAATTCTCGAAAGAATCGCAGAACCGGAAAGAACGATTACCTTTAGAGTCCCGTGGGTCAATGATCTAGGAGAGGTAAAAGTTAACCGTGGTTTTCGTGTTCAATTTAACAGTGCTATCGGTCCTTACAAGGGTGGTTTACGCTTTCATCCTTCTGTTAATGCAAGTATTGTTAAGTTTCTAGGGTTTGAGCAAATTTTCAAGAATTCATTAACGGGTCAACCGATTGGCGCAGGAAAAGGTGGGGCTGATTTTGATCCTAAAGGTAAATCCGATGGAGAAGTAATGAGATTTTGTCAAAGTTTCATGTCGGAATTATGTAAACATATCGGTCCTGATACCGATGTTCCTGCAGGAGATATTGGTGTTGGAGCGAGAGAGATCGGTTATATGTTTGGCCAGTATAAAAAGATGCAAGGCGGGTTTGTACCAGGGGTCTTAACAGGAAAGGGCTTGGATTACGGTGGAAGTCTAGCACGTAAAGAGGCTACAGGATATGGCACCGTCTATTTTGTCGAGGAAATGTTGAAAGACAACGCGCTAAGCTTTCAGAATAGTACAGTCACTGTGTCAGGTTCGGGCAATGTGTCTGTCTATGCGATGGAAAAAGCACAGCAGTTAGGCGGAAAAGTTGTTGCATGTAGCGATTCAAGTGGTTATATTTATGACAAACGAGGTATTGATCTCTCAACGATTAAACGATTGAAAGAAGAAGACAATAAACGTATTGATGAGTATGTAACGGAACATCCTGAAGCACTGTTTTTTGAAGGAAGCTCTGGAATTTGGTCTGTTCCTTGTGATATAGCATTACCTTGTGCCACACAAAATGAACTTGATGAGATGGGCGCAAAAATATTAGTCGCTAATGGCGTGGCTGCTGTCGGTGAAGGGGCAAACATGCCGGTCACACAAGAAGCTTACGAAATCTTCTTGGATAATAATATTCTCTTTGCACCGGGGAAAGCTGCCAATGCAGGTGGTGTTTCGGTCTCTGCACTAGAGATGGCACAAAATAGTGCAAGGATAGCTTGGACTTTCGAAGAAGTTGACGAGAAATTACAAGTAATCATGAAGAGGATATATCGCGACAGTATGGAAGCAGCAAAAGAATATGATTCACCCGGTAACTTGGTCATCGGTGCCAACATTGCTGGCTTCGTTAAAGTGGCTGATGCAATGATCTCACAAGGCGTTATCTGAGTGACACCGCTGTTTTAATATAAGCAAATATCTAATAGATTCGTTGAAAACATTCAGGTTTTTCTGGATGTTTTTTTGTTTTTTCCAACGAATTTATGTCAAACCACATGGGGAATGAATAAAAGTATCAAATTCACCTGTTATTTCGTTATAATAAAATAAGAATAATCATCAGAAGAATTGTAAAGGGGGTTTCTATGAAAGACAGTAACTTAAATAAAAGTCCTTTCGCAGGTTCTTTCGAAAGTTTAGAAAGCCTCGTGGATAAAATAAGTGACGTCTTACAATGCCCAGCAACGATTGAGGACACTAACCACCGATTGCTTGCTTATAGTTCTCATGATGAACGTACGGATGCTGCTCGAATTGCCACAATTATGGGGAGAAGAGTTCCTGAAAAGGTCATCAATAGTTTATGGAGAGACGGGGTGATGCCTAAGCTTGTGCAGAGCGAAGACCCGGTGCGGATCTCTGAAATAACGGAAGTAGGTCTTGGTGATCGAATTGCGATTACCATTCGAACAAAAAATGAGATCTTGGGTTATATCTGGGTACTCGAAATCGATAATCACCTTTCAGAGGAAGAGTTAAGGTTACTGAAGGAAGCAGCCAAAGCAGCCAAAAATCATTTATTAAAGTTACAAGGTAACAATCGAAGAAGAGAGAAAAATTATCAAGAGTTTTTTTGGCAACTTCTCACGGGGCATCTGAAATCTCAAGAAGAAATAAAAAGTGGTTTTGAAGAGTTAAATATCTATGCACACTTTCCCATTTCCGTGATGGTTTTTCAGTTTTCTACTGAAATTAGCACCAACATAGAACGATACATTTCATATATGATCACAACAACGGAAAAAATAAGAGTGACATTCCACGTCATTAATCACAACGAGTTGATTTTACTATGTTCCCCGCCTGCAAAAGGGGATTTAGAGGCATCTAAGTTTATCGAAGAGTTTATTGCTCATATGAACCAACGTTTTACTAGCAGTCACATTCAAGGTAGTTGTGGTAACATCTATGAAACCTATGAAAAAGTAGAAGCAAGTTACCAAGAGGCTTTAACGGTATTACGCTTAAAGAAGCAGTTTTCAGAGGAATTGAAGCAGGCAGACTGTTACCAAAATCTAGGGGTATATCGTTATTTAGACCTTCTGATTAAAAAAAACGAGAAAGACGGTTATGAAAATAATTCGTTACAAAAACTAACAGACTATGATGAAATAAATAACACTAATCTGTTAGGGACGCTAGAGGTGTTTATAAACAAAGATAGTCATGTGAATGAGGCTGCTAAGGAATTGCACATACATACGAATACATTGGCGTACCGCCTAAAACGGATCGCAGCTGTAGGCAAAATTAATTTAAGAAGTCCAAATGAAAAGATGACTTTGTATTTAGATATGAAGCTTAATAAAATGAAAAAGAGAGGCCGTTTGTAGAATTTCACAAACAGTCTCTCTTTTTTTCTCTTTTCTCACCAAAGCGAAAAACACTCTTAATGATTATACTCACATTAAGAGAACAATCATAAAGGAGGAAGTTATTCATGATTATTGGGGTGCCGAGAGAAATTAAAAATAATGAAAATCGTGTAGCACTTACACCGGCAGGAGTTGTTTCATTGCTGAAAGCAGGACATTCGGTTCAAGTGGAAACCGAAGCAGGAGTCGGAAGTGGTTTTACGGATGAGTCATTTATTGAGGCAGGCGCAAAAATCGCTTATACAGCATCGGAAGTCTGGAATGCTGAGATGGTTATGAAAGTTAAAGAACCTCTTCCGGAAGAATATACGTATTTCCGCAAAGGGCTGATTTTATTTACGTATTTACACTTAGCCGCTGAACCGGGTCTTGCAAAAGCTTTAACAGAAAAAGGAGTTACGGCTATCGCTTATGAGACAGTTGAAATGAATCGTTCCCTACCACTTCTGACACCAATGAGTGAAGTTGCAGGTCGCATGTCTACTCAACTAGGAGCTCAGTTTCTGCAAAAATTCAATGGCGGCAAAGGAATCCTATTAGCAGGTGTTCCTGGTGTTCAGCGCGGCAAGGTGACCATCATTGGTGGTGGAGTGGTCGGTACGAATGCTGCCAAAATAGCAATAGGACTTGGCGCTAAAGTAACGATTATTGACCTCAGCCCAGATCGTCTTCGTGAAATTGACGATATTTTTGGGAATGAAATTCAAACGCTCATGTCTAATCCATTAAATATTGCTCAAGCTGTAGCAGAATCAGACTTGGTCATTGGCGCTGTTTTGATTCCTGGAGCAAAAGCACCAAAACTTGTCACAGAAGAAATGATTAAAGCAATGACTCCAGGCTCGGTAATTGTAGATGTAGCAATCGACCAAGGAGGGATTTTTGAAACGGTAGATCGTATTACTACTCATGATATACCGACATATGATAAGCACGGAATTGTCCACTATGCTGTAGCAAACATGCCTGGTGCAGTACCAAGAACATCAACGATTGCCCTTACAAACGTGACCGTACCTTATGCAGTGCAAATCGCTAACAAGGGTGTTCACCAAGCAGTGTCCGAGAATGCTTCTCTTAAATTAGGAGTAAACACGGTTGCTGGTTATGTAACATATAAAGCAGTAGCCGATGATCTTGGATATGATTATGTTTCTGTTGACCAGGCGCTTGAAAAAGCCAGGCAAACCGTATAAAATTTTCAAGAACCCTCTCATGATTGATTTGTGAGGGGCTTTTTTAATGGTGAGGTTCTTTAGCATACAGTCACGCCTACATCACAGTTGTGATTGTGACTAACATAATCATTTAGCTACACTTAACTGTCTGAGACGTGGTTGAGTGTTTCTTTATGATGTGTTTAGTGTCAATCAGAAGAAGTTGGTCAGTTAGAACGGCACGAACGAAGTGGAATGGCAAAACTCAGCGGTATCCTCCGCTGAGAAAGGTTCTAAGATTGACGGCCTTTAGAATAAATTTAAAAAGACGTGGAAAAACTTCTGAGGAAGATTTATCACTACTTAACAGGGCACTGGGGAATCGCTAGAAATTTCATTGCGAAAAAACACCATATTTTTCGAGTGATATTTTCTGTTATTCTACCAAAATCGTGTTAAAATATATGAGGAAGTAGTGAAAAAAATGGAGGAGTTTGAATGGGAAAACGAGTTTTATTTTTTCTTTTAACTAATATTCTTGTTATGACAACGATTGTGATCGTCTGGTCATTAATTACAAGGTTTACTAATTTGGGAGGTTCGTTTGATTTAGGTGCAGACGCTTCTGGATTAGGAATTAATTATACATCGTTAATGGTATTCAGTTTACTCGTAGGTTTTGCAGGATCATTTATTTCCTTAGCTATGTCACGATGGATGGCTAAAAAAATGATGAAGGTTAAAGTGCTTGACCCGGATGGACAACTATCGAATGCAGAACGTGCAGTGGTGGAGAAGGTTCATCGCTATTCACGTGCAGCAGGGTTAATGCACATGCCTGAAGTAGGAATTTATCAGTCTGCAGAAGTAAATGCTTTTGCGACAGGCCCTTCGAAAAAACGTTCTCTAGTTTGTGTTTCAGCAGGCTTGCTTAACAATATGGATGAAGCTGCCGTTGAAGGTGTTATTGCCCATGAAGTGGCTCACGTGGCAAACGGGGACATGGTCACGATGACTTTACTCCAAGGTGTTGTGAACACATTTGTTATCTTTTTCGCAAGAATTGCCGCTATTCTCGTATCAAGGTTAGTGCGGTCTGAAATGGAGTTCATCGTTCGTTTTGCGGCAATTATTGTCTTCCAGATTTTGTTCTCGATTCTTGGAAGTTTAGTCGTATCGGCATACTCACGGCACCGAGAGTTTCATGCGGACCGTGGAGGCGGGGACTTAGCAGGTCGCGATAAAATGGCTCACGCGCTTCGCTCACTGCAAGCTCACGTATCACGTGCTACAGTGAAGGACCGCACCGATGATTCCGCGATTCAAACAATGAAGATTAATGGTAAAGGCGGAATGATGAAGCTTTTCTCTTCTCACCCGGATTTAGATGAGAGAATTGCAAGGTTAGAACAGAGATAGTAAATGGAAATAAAAGAATAGCGATAGGTAAGGGCACTGAAAAAGTTATTTTTCAGTGCCCTTTTAGTGCAATGAATGAACATTGCTAATACAATTATCCTTTTTCAGTAGCATTCTTTTCCGTTTTATTAATAACCGCGGCACCAACAAGATCCCCAGTAACGTTCAGTGCTGTTGCTCCCATGCCAATTAGTATATCTACGGCCGCAAGCAATGCAACGGCTTCCATAGGTAGGCCAAGCTGTGCGAAGACAGTAGCTATCATAACGATCCCAGCTCCTGGTACTCCAGCTGTTCCGACAGAGACCAAGGTTCCGATTAAGACGACTTGGAAGATAGCAATTATCGAAAGTGGTTCGCCAATGACATTGGCGGCGAACACTGTAGAAACGGCAATACGGATCGCCGCACCGTCCATGTTCATGGTCGCACCAAGTGGCAAACTGAAGCCGTATAGACTTTTCTTCAGACCCAGGTTTTTTGCAGCATTCAAAGTCACAGGGAGCACACCTGTACTACTTTGAGTGACGAATGCAGTAATCATCGGTGTCCGGGCTTCTTTGAAAAAGCTTATTGGTTTGATTTTTAAAAGAATCATTAATAGAACGTACAGAGCAAGATGTACAATAATTGCAATATACAAGACAATAATGAAATTTCCTAACCCTAAAAGTGTATCGATCCCTTGATTCCCAATGATGTTGGCGAGAATGGCAAAAACACCAATCGGGATATATTGTAAAATAGCTCTCATAATGATTAGTGTTAATTCATTTAGCGAATCAAAAGTTTGGTAAAGACGATCGCCCATTTCATTTAAATGGCTAGATGCTCTCATTACAGATAATCCAATCCCGAACACAAGCGCGGTAAAAATGATACCGAGTAAATTCATTTCGTAAAACCCAGCGATAATATTATCCGGGACAATACTCAGCAGGACTTCAACAATACCTGGATTCTCGGGTACATCAATACTCTCTGTGCCTGAAAATGTTATTCCTTCACCCGGATTGAAAAGACTAGCGACAGTAATTCCGACAATGATAGCAAAAGCTGATGTAGCAAGGTAATACAGAAACACCTTACCTCCCATCCGTCCTAGGTTGCTTGAGCTAGTTTGATTAATCCCAACTATAAGTGTGAAAAAGATGAGTGGGACAATAATAAATTGGAGGAGGTTCATTAACAGATCTCCAAATGGTGAGAGGAGTGATGCACTCTCGCCAAATATAAGTCCGACAGTAATTCCTAGGATGAGTGCAATCGTAACTTTTTTAATCAGTGATACTTCTAGGTATGCTTTCCAAATTTTTCTCATAACAAGACCTCCTTATATAATAAATAATTCCGATGTTATTAGTCAGGTTTAAAGCTAATAAGAGTTAGAATATATGATTGTCTCTCACTTGTCAAAGTTTTGAGGCCGGTTAAGACCCTAGAAAACCCGCATAATACTTGTCGAAGACAAAACAAAGGAAGGACATGATAGCCCTTCCTTTGTTTTGTCTTCGCTAGTTAGATAACAACGTATTAAATTCTGTGAACTCGCTCATAATGTTATCAATGATTTTTTTCACAGGCAAAATATCGTTGATTTCATGAACCCTTGATCCGCTAAAAATAAGTCCATCTTCGGCATCTCCGGCTCTCGATTTCAACAAGGAATCTAGGATACAGTATCTGTGAGAGCATTTTTTTAAACAAGTAACACATTTGTCAATTTTGACTTTTTTTATTTTCACTTATTTTATCTGTAAAAGCGTTTTTAATAGCCCTGCCTTTTAAACCCACGACAGATTCTATTAAAGTGGTATCGCCTTCTTTGCTGTGAAGGAATTTTTCTTTGAAAGATAATGGGGCATCGCACTCTTCACTTGCCACAAATCGTGAACCCATTTGAACTCCGGAAGCACCCATGGCTAGTGCTTTTTTTACGTCTTTTCCATTGATTATCCCACCTGCAGCAATAACTGGTATATTCACTGCCTCAACAACTTCTGGTAGAATCTCAAAGAGTGCTCGGTCAGTTCCTAGGTGACCGCCTGCTTCAAATCCTTCAACTACAACAGCTGAGGCGCCTAACCGTTGAGACATCTTTGCCAACTTTGCTGAAGATACAATGGATATAACTGGCGTATTATAGTCTTTCCCCCAAGAATACATATCTCTTGATATACCCGCGCCTGAAATAATAAAATCTACCTTTTCTTCTAATGCAGCCTTCATTGTTTCAGCAAAATCTGTCATCGCATACAAGACATTCACGCCAATATAGCCAACGCCTTGCGTTAATTCCCTCGCTTTTCTAATGTGGGTTTTTAATTCTTCCACAGATATTCCAGTGCCAGAGATGATACCTATTCCGCCTGCATTTGCAACAGCCGCCGCTAAATTACTTAATGAAATACCTACTCCCATACCACCTTGAATGATTGGTACTGCGGGCTCCATTTGACCGATTTTTAGTTTTGGAAAATTCATTTAAATCCCCCTCTATTGTCCGTAGTGAACATGTTTAAGCGACGTCGAAATGCTTAAAATATTCTAGTGTTTATTGTATCAATGGCCAACACCAATAACAGTGACAATTGTCACCAGTTACTGGTATTTGGTCCTAAACATTACGATTTTGTGACAATAGAGAAGAGTGAAAGAGTATGGATTAACAATAGAAAACATTTACTTTAATAATAAATAGCAGTTTCTTTGCTTAGTAAAGCAATGGTTTAGGTACATGGAGATTCTTCTCTTGATGACTGGATTTTTCACCTTTTAAAAGGGAAGTACAAGCTTCAGGGAAATCATGCGGGATAAATTGCTGATAATCTGTTGGAAATATATCGGCATCTATAAAATCTCTATACGGATTATCAACGGGGAGAAATTCTTTATTATGCTGACTTTTTAGATGTTTAACAATTAATTCTCCGATATACCTTCCGAGTTTTAAACCTTCCGTATTATCAGATGGGAAGTGTACGCCTGCATATAGCCTACTAAATGCATTATCATAAGCTACTTTTTGGAGCTTGTTAGATTCCTTTGGAAAGAAATAACTTAACACAATTTCCGCGCATCCTGACATTGTAGAATGACCAGATGGATAGGATGGAAAACGCGGGGTGCATAATAACGTTTTCATTGTTTGGTCATATTGATTAGGTCTTGCACTGTCCCATTTATATTTCAAGTACCATGTTACAATCATAGCGTCATTAATAGCACCTTGCACTGCAGACAAAATTCTTGCAGCATGAGTAGGACTAACATCATAGGTGTCATTTAAACGGTCTATCACAGGTGTCCATTGTTTAGTTGGTACACCAGTTCCATAGTAGATACCAATTCTTCTGTTACTATCAGAAAGGGAATCTAATGTTTTTTGCACGATCATTAATTCCTTATCAAAATTTATCTGATTAGGATGCTTGATTGGTAGAATCATTCGATTATTAGTTGGATCAAGAAATTTTCCATTCTTGTCTCGATTTAAAAAAGTGAGAGGCCATGAGCCAGCTAATGGGGTAATAGGATTGTCAGGGGACTTATTTTCTCCTGCGTATGGAGTTTCCGACCAGCGTAAATACGTTTCTTTCAATTGCTACACCTCCAACATTTCTTCCTTTATCTTATGAAAGGCGCGGAGGATATGCATAGACGAATACACATATATCTTGTTTTCTCATCAATAAAGTACGAAGGACCTAAGATTAGTTGTTGCTGTCCTCCTTGGGTGGCTGTTAAATAACTCCTTCATTACGATCTCATCTTGTATATAATGATTGCGCTTACATTTAATTGCACCGCTTGACTGGGCAATTTAGGAGATTTTTTGAATGCGGTATGAGAAATTATCTATCGGGTATAAAGTTGTATGGGAGTAATTGAGGGTGGATTTAATTTAAAAATAAAATTGATTATTGAGAAAATCGAATATTAAAAGTAGTCCCAGCTGAACTAGAGTTATAATCAATCTTTGCATTGTTTCTGTTAGCGATGGAAAAACATATTGGGACTCCTAATCCTGTTCCTTCATCTTTTGTAGTAATGAAAGGGGTTGCAATATCATCCATCAATTCAGGGGGGATACCACAACCTTCATCTTGAATAGACAAGAGAACTTTTCCATTCTCTTCAGTGGTTATAATATAAACAGATTTTCCGTAATCCATAGCATCCAGCGAATTGTTGACCAAGTTCAATAATAGCTGGCGGATTTCATTTTTATCGACGTTAATATTTGAAATACTGCCTAGTTTTAAAATAACTGATTTACCTTCTTTTAGTGCTCGCGAATCAAGCAAAGGATAGATGATTTCTATTAAAGTGTTTAAATTGGAGTACTCCAATTTTTCAGGCTTATCTTTGGCAATATCGAGAAATTCGGTAATAATATCATTCACACGGTTTACCTCGTCAATCATTAAATTGAAAATACTTTTGTGGTCAATCAGGGATTCATTTTGAGCCATCAGTTGTAAAAAACCTTTGACACTTGTCATTGGGTTTCTAACTTCGTGTGCTACACCTGCAGCCATTTCTCCAATCACCTTTAATTTTTCGTAATGCTGCTTCTGTTTTTCACTTTTTTTCCGATCTGTAATATCGCTGAACATGACAAATAATCCAGTTGAATTAGGAAAAACTTTCACTTCAAGCCAGTTTTTATTATACAATCCTATCATTTCGAAGGTGGCTGGTTTTTGATTCTCATATATCTGAAGAAGTTTTTCATGTGTAGGGGTATCCTTATACTTAGGCAAAGCTTCCCAAATACTCATTCCTATTAGATCTTTGTTGTTTTCAACAAGAAAGGGCTCAGCGGCCTTGTTAATAAACTCTATTTCCCAATCCGAGTTTAGAAAAAAAGATGCCTCAGAGATACTTTCCAATACCTGAACCATATCTATTTTATATTTAAATTTAGCAGGGTTCATTAGTATAGCCACCTCGCTTTCTAAATTTTCTCAACAGTTAGTTAAATGTATCATAATTTAAAATAGTTTTATATTAAAACTTTCGAAAAAGTATTTAGAAATTAGATATGATTACATTTATTTCATAAATAGGAACAAAAACCCTTTTAAAAATGAAAAATATCTCAAAGTAGTCCATTAGATTTGTTATTACTGTAATACCACATTTTTTGCTTTCAAAAACTCTGTCCATTTATTTAAGGGTAACTCATCTGTAATCAGCACGTTCACTTTTTTGAAATCGAGTAGTTTAACGAGAGAATCCTGATCAAACTTAGTAGAGTCTACAAGCAGAATAACTTTGTTTGATTGCTTGACCATTTCTAATTTTATTGCAGCTTCAATATCATCTGCGTCAGAAAGTCCTTTTTCCATCGATAGAGACTTGCAGCTAATCAATGCGATGTCAGCATTGAATTGCTGCACAGCATTGATTGTAAGAGGACCGACAAGGGCACTGGATCGTTCGCGCAACATGCCTCCGGTAGAGATGATATTCAAGTTAGAGTAGGAAAGTTCATTCAAGGCACTTACAGAATTAGTAATGACATTTATATCTTTGGTTGTGTTCGTTAAGTATTTTAATGCTTCATGTACAGTCGAACTTGAATCAGCCATGATTGACATTCCAGAAATAATATAACGCTCTAAGCGCATTGCGATGACTTTCTTTTTCTCTAAATTGCGGGTGTGCCTTGTAGTGTAGGGAAGGTCTTCGGTACTATTAAGCATTGCCCCCCCGTAACTTCTTTGAGCAACACCTTCCTTTTCCAGTTTTTCAAGATCTCGACGAACTGTTTCCTCGGACACCTCGAATTCATTAGCTAGTTCCTTAACGTTAACTTTTCTATCAACATACAATTTATTTAAAATGACTTTTTTACGTTCAAAACCTTTCATTTGACCAACTCCTTTGCTTCTCAATTTTAATCTATTTTTTTGTTAAATGAAACAAAATTGTGACATTTCCTCAATTAAAACCACAACAAACAATTGTTAATATTGTTTGTTGTGGTTTTCGGAGTTATACTTATGATAGTTAAAGATTTTAAAAATACTACGACATAAAGCCAAGGAGTGATTGACATGTTAAATATTTTAGAAGCATCTTTTGTAAAGGAAATGCGAGAAGTTACTGGAAACTTATATCGTTTTGGTTGGGATGAGCGAAACGGAGGGAATGTCAGCTACTTACTCCCGGAAGATAGTCTAGAAAAATATATCGATGTTACCGAAGTGAAAAGAAAAGCAGAGATGAATTTCGATGCTTCAGACCTTGCCGGAAAGTATTTCATCGTGACTGGGTCTGGAAAGTATTTCCGCAATGTTGAAAAGGACCCCTCTGTCTGTTTAGGAATTATCCGAGTCACAAACGACGGGAAGTTTTATGAAGTTCTATGGGGCTTTGAGGATGGGGGAACACCTACAAGTGAATTACCGACACATTTAATGATTCATGCGGCAAGATTAAAAAGAGATCTTAGTCATCGAATTGTCATTCATACGCATACAACAAATATTATTGCGATGACCTTCACTCATGAACTAGATGATCGAGCCTTCTCAAGAACACTATGGCAAATGTGTACGGAGTGTGTGGTTGTTTTCCCGGAAGGTGTTGGAATTATTCCTTGGATGGTACCGGGGACGGACCAAATTGGAGAAGCGACGGCTAAGAAAATCGCGGAAAATAATCGTCTCGTTATTTGGCCTCACCACGGCATTTATGGAACGGGAGCAACAATCGACGAAACATTCGGTTTGATTGAAACAGCAGAAAAAGCGGCACAAGTTTACACAGCTGTTAGAGCTCAAGGTGACATTAAACAAACGATTACTGACTTGCAACTGATGGAACTGGCCGCTCGTTTCGACGTAGTTCCTAAAGCAGGTTATTTAAATGTCGAGTAAGTTTATGGGCCTTCCTCTACGAGACCCGAGAGGTCTACTTCTTGTGAATGATCCATTTCGTCCAATGGAAAAATGGTTGCCGTATTATTAGCTTCATTGAGTTCTTCTATATATACGGGAATTCCGTGATAAGATACGTTGATCATAACTGGTGATTCAATAATTTCTTTTATACGATGATTATCCATAACATCCTCCTTGTCATATCTTCCTTGTATTTTTCACGGGATACGTGAAAGTATGAGAGGAGGATATTGGATGACAGTGAGGATTGAATTGCACCTTTTTAAGTAACAGACAGTATTGATACTATTTCCTATCGCTTAATGATTCCATCGTCGGATTTATTGGTGTGAAAAGCATAGACGAAATCAAGTTATAAATATATAATATGACTAAATATATAATCTGAAAAAGGTAAACTTGACCTAAAGGGAAGGACGCAAAGCCATGAGCCTAAATGCTTATCAAAGCAGATGGTTGTCAGGTTCCCGGGCCTTCTTTTTTATGAGCCTCGGCTTACAGAATAGGGGGGATTTTTGTTATGAAGAAAATTGTGATGGTGGTAGTTTTGTTTTTTGTAATTGCCGGAAGTATATCTTTAAATGTCCATGCATTAGATAAGCAAGACAGAGCCACATGGTTATGGAATCCATGGATGTTTGTGAATGATGAAGATGGAACTGTCACTTTCCTTGAAAGTAAAAACGTGAACAAGGTTTATGTTCAAATCGATCAGGATATGTCGATCCCTCACTATCAAAGCTTTATTGAAAAAACATCAGCAAAAGGAATAAGTATATATGCTTTAGATGGGGGACCTGATTGGGTTGCACCTAAAGGAGCACGTAATCAGTCTAAAATGTTATCATGGCTTGAGAATTACCAACAAGAATCCACTACTGCACAAAAGTTTGCAGGTGTTCATTTGGATGTCGAACCTTATTTGTATAGCGGGTGGAGTAAAAACCAAGCAAAGACAGTAACAGCATTTCAATCCTTGTTAACAGATGCAAAGATAAGAACGGAATCATTGGGTCTACCGTTGGAAGTAGATCTGCCATTCTGGTTTGATGAAATTACTTATAAAAACACTTTCGGAAAAGGAATTCTTGCGGAGTGGGTCATTGCTAACATGGATAGCGTTACCATTATGGCCTATCGTGATTCTGCTCCGATGATCATAGATATTGTCAAAAATGAAGTAGCTTATGCCGGTCAGCACGGAACAGCACTTGTTATTGGCGTGGAAACTGGTCAAACCAGTGAAGGGGACAGGATTACGTTTTATGAAGAAGGAGAAACATATATGAACCAACAACTTGAAATGGTTCATAATCATTATGCCAATTATTTCGGTTTTAATGGCATAGGAATTCATCATGTCGACAGCTGGAAGAACATAAAACCTTAATATTACTAAGTAGTGCCTGTTATTTAGGTGCTACTTTTTTTCTGTATATATTCGCTTTTTATGATGCTTATTTTTCTATTCAGAAAAAAAAGAGGATAATTTTTAGTATCCTCCTTTTGATTTTAAATTACGGTCTTACTTCATCAAGACGATTTGGATAGTCCGTGAAGATACCGGTGACACCCCAATCGATTAGTCGCTTCATTTCCCCTCTAATATTAATAGTGTAGAGATGCACAAGAAGATCATTATCTCGTGCTCTTTGGACAAAGTCTTCGTCAATAACTTCTGAACCATCGTGAAGTCCAAGGTGTGGACCAATTCCGACTGCATATTCACGGATTTCAGCGAAGTCCTCATCAGTCATATCTTCGGGGGAAGGGGTTGTATTTAACCACTCTTTTAGTTCATTTCCTTCTTCTCCATTAATTTCCCACCAAAGCAGTTGTATTAAAGGAATTCCTTCGTTGATAGCATGAATTTTTTGCAGACTATCTTTGTGGAATGATTTAATGAACAGATTCCCTTTTTCAACAAGTCCGTGTCCTTTTGCAATCTCGACCACTTCTTCCTCGATGCCGTCGTTAAGAGTAGGCGACTTTGTCTCGATATAATAGTTTACGCCCATTCCGTATTCAGCAATAATCTCTTCAAGTGTCATTATTTTTGCACCTTCGAATGATTTATCCGCTTTATCAGGATATTCTTTATTGAACCACGACCCCGCATCAAGTTCTTTTACTTCCTCAAGGGTAAGATCATTGATTCTTCCTTGCCCATCGGTGAGGCGGTCTACTTCCATGTCATGAAAGGCCACCGGTACGCCATCCGCTGTCATTTGAATGTCCATTTCTAAATAATCAGCATTCATCTCAATTGCTTTATCATAAGCAGGTTTTGTATGTTCAGGAGCATAACCACTTGCCCCTCCATGTGCAATATTTAGAAATTCTTCGTCTGCCGTGGCTGCAGCTTTGGCGCCCTTTCCTTTTGAGGCTCCAGTGTTGTCTATCTTATTCTCCTTTTCTTCTGATTGTGCTTTCGCATCATTATTAGAACTTTCATCTTTCTTTTCGTCATCACCACCGCATCCAACTAGTACTAAAGCGATTGCAACTGAGCTGAACAACCTTATCCACTTTACTGTCATAAGCACCCTCCATATTATTTTTTTAAGGAATAAGAAAAGTTTATTTTGTTAGTTGTTCCCTAAAAAAGCACTTTTATAGAAGAGGTTAACCAAAGTTTTGTTCTGGACAAACTAAGCATGAGGGGCTCAAGCAGCGGTTTATAAATGCATTGCATAAGAGGATGGTAAGGGGAAATTTCATTCACTATTCTCTCATTCTGCATCGATAAGTCATTACTGTTAAAATAAGGTGTAAACTAAACTAACGAAAATGAAAAAGGTGTTGCAATTGAAATCATATATAGTGGTCGGTGCAGGTATTCTAGGAGCTTCAACCGCGTATCATTTGGCAAAGACTGGGGCTAGTGTAACGATTGTTGACCGCGAGGAACCGGGACAAGCTACAGGGGCGGCTGCAGGAATTATTTGTCCTTGGATGACAAGACGTCGCAATAAAGCATGGTATCAGCTCGTGAAAAAAGGTGCTGCATTTTACCCAAAACTAATCGAGGAGCTAAAAGCACTAGGCGAGACCGAAACAGGCTATGCAAATGTAGGTGCTATCCGACTGCATAAAGACGAAAAGAAACTAGATCAAGTGCTTGAAATCGCATTAAAAAGAAAAGTAGATGCTCCAGAAATGGGAGAAGTCAGAAAGCTTTCTCCAGCAGAAACAAAAGCATTATTTCCTCCACTTCATCCTGAATACGGATCGATTCATATCAGTGGTGGTGCACGTGTTAACGGAAGTGTATTATGCAGCTCTTTAATTCAAGCTGCGAAAGTGCACGGGGCAAAAGTCATCCATGGAAATGTAAACTTAATTGAAGAAGGTCAGAGGATTAAAGGTGTGACTATTAAGGGAGAAAAGTGGTACGGGGACAAAGTCATTGTGACAGGTGGCGCCTGGGCGAAAGAATTATTAAAGCCCCTCCATCTAGAATTCAATTTAAGACCTCAAAAGGCACAAATTATTCATCTTGATCTACCAGGAGCGGAGTCTGGTAATTGGCCGGTAGTTATCCCTCCAGGAAATCATTATTTACTTTCGTTTGGTGGTGGGCGCTTGGTCGCAGGTGCAACCCACGAAGATCACGCTGGTTTTGATCCCCGGGTGACAGTAGGAGGAGTGAACGACATTTTGGAAAAACTGCTTGAGACGGCACCGGGTTTAAGTGATAGTACGTTCGTAGAAACGCGAGTAGGCTTTCGCCCAATTACCCCGGATTCTGTACCTGTAATGGGCGAGTGGCCACCTTATGAAGGCTTGCTCATTGCAAACGGACTTGGAGCATCTGGTCTCACAGCTGGTCCCTATCTTGGAAGCCAGCTAGCCAATTTAGCACTAGAAAAGGAACTGGAAGTGAATTTAGGTGATTACGCCTTGTCAAAAGCAATTCAAGTGATGGAATAGACCTTGTGCTCTATGATCCATTATGTCGGGATTGCCTAACATATTCAGATAGGAGGTGACTTAATAGTTACCACTTATCTGATTTTTTTGCGATTACTTGTTAAATGTACTTAGTTTTAAATCAATAAAATACGACTCCGGTTAGAACAACAAATAATATACTAGTAATGATTTCTACCATTCCAATCTTCATTGGCTTTAGCATCGTTTTGCGCGGAAAAAAAACAGTTCTAAGTAATGAACCGACAAATAATAGAGAGAGACCAGCAAAACCAAATAGAAGAGGTATGATAAGTAATAAACTATGATAACTATAATTAAACATTTGAAAATACCTATTTTTACGTTCTCTAATTAGTGATTTCACATGGAAAACACTTGCCGTAAAAAATAGAACGGAAAGTATGAAAAGCATCCATGCTGTAAGGTTAACCGATTGCTCACCGATATAATAAGCCATGAGAGTAAGTGTAGAAAGTCCGATAATAGCACTGAGGCCATTAAGGAAAAGACGCTCTTTCTTTTTTTTAGCGAAGTAAATATTTAAAGTGAAAAAAGGAGTCGCAAGCACTATGATTAATAAAAGAAACGGATACTTAATTAAAACCGGTAGCACACAAACGGCACCAATAAAACCACAAATCAAAATCGGAGGCAACACTTTCGCCCCTAATTTAGGCTGACGAATATAAGCCAGAAAAGGCCGCTAGAGCAATAGAAACTAAAAACCCCCAGAAAGAATAAGACTTGCCACATGGAAAACGATGTGCCTAATACCCCCAATATGTATGGAACAATAAGCATGGCCCAGGCGCCATGTTCTTTTGGAAGATACCACTTCATGATGCATTCTCCTTTTAATAGTATTGATGTCACACTAAATATACTAGGTTTTTCATTGGTTTTGCTATGACATAAATCACATTTAGTTTTTACTAGTGTGATAAAAAGCACAGTTTCATTCTCGGGGATTTGGTATCTTTAATCTAAAGAAGGATGAGATTGAGGAGAGATAATTTATGCTTAAAGTGAAACTCTACTATAAAGAGAACCGAAATAGTGAAGGCGCCTTTCAGAAAGCTGGGTTTTCCAAGGCGAGAGAAGGTTATTTTCTAGATAAAGCATTGAGTAAAAAGAGGGAGTCGGTACTAGCGGAACATAAAGCCGATTCGTCTTTTTATCAATTAATCTTTTCTGGGGATTTGACGTTTGAAGATTATCAAATCATTCATGATGCTGTGAAAATACTTGCGACAGAACTTGAGGCAGAAATAGATGATGATCAAGCCTTTATGGGATACTTGGAGAATGGTGAAAAAGCTTGTCTCTATTATCATTGGAAAAAGTGGAAAGCTTATTTGTTGAAAGCAAAACATCGGTCTATGGAAGGGCAGAAGATCGAAGTGACGAAAGGAACAGATAAGTGGCAGGGGATCTTGTTGGGTTATACCGATAAAACAGTGAATGATGAGTTCTTCGTAACGGAATGTACCATTCTTGGCACTTCTGGAGAGATCCGAGTTCAAGGAGAAGATCTGCATCTCACTCCGACTGGAGATTTTCTCTAAAAGGTGCTTTAAATTGGACAGAGGCTAAAGGATATGAAAAGATTATTAGAGATAGACTGGAAGATCGAGGAGGTAGTAATGATGATAATCATTCATGCACATATTCATGTTAAAAAGGAAGCGCGATCGGACTTTTTAAGGCTCACTGAGGATCTAGTTAAGAATTCTCAAGCAGAAGAAGGAAACATTAGCTACAAGTTATATGAGGACACCGAGAAATCAAATGTTTTTGTGATGGTAGAAGAGTGGGAAGATGAAGATGCTGTCGAATTTCATTTTGAGACAGCTCATTTCAAGGCTTTTGGTGAAGCATCTCAAGGGATATTAGAAGAAGCGCCAGAAGTAGTGAAGTATACTGCTTCCAGACAATAATTTAAGAAATAGTATTAAATTCAGGAGAGGGGATGTCTCGGTCAATTTGAGGACATCCCTTTTGCAATTGACTTCACACGACGTCTATTAGATTAAATTAAATCGTACATACTTCAACCGGACAATCCCCACATTGTAAAAAGTCTTTTAGAAATTTAATATCCCGGATTACAATGTAATTCCCATCATAAGAGATAATATTTTCTTTTTTGAGCTCATTCATCAGCCGATTGACACCTTCCCGTGTTGTACCGATATATTGGGCAATGTCCTGGTTAGTTAATTGTACTTTTATTAGAATTCCTTGAGAATGCTCTTCGCCATAGGAATTAGTAAATCGAATTAATGTAGAGTATAGTCCGCCTTTTTTTCCACATCAAGTCACGAAATTTGGACTGGGTGGATTGGGTATGCGTAGCAAACCACTTCATAAAAGCCACAGCAATCTGACCATTTTCTTCAAAAAGTTATTCAAGGGTTACTCGATCAAACCGAACAAGTTCAGCATCCTTTTCGACGGTGGCTGTGACACTAATGGCCATCATATTAAAAAGCCCGACTTCTCCTACTAACTCTCCACTTTGCTTCAGATGAAGAGAGAATTCCTTTCCGTCAATCGTCATTTTACTGAGACGTACCATACCGGATTGCACGAGATAAATGTAATCAGGCTGATCACCTTCACTGAAAAGAATTGTGTTTGCGCTTACCTTCTTCTTAGTACCTTTTTGCAAAAGAAGTTCTTTGTTCTCTTCAGATAATTGATCAAAGAAACGCTTTAACTTAAGTTCTTTTTTGAGCATGGAATCACCTCTTTCTCGATATCGCAATACAATTTACAGACAGATGAGAGGATACCTAACATAAGCATAGTTTGTTAAACATGCCAAGTAAAGAGGGAATAATAAAAAACCCATGCAGAAAGTGATAACATGAGTTTTTATACGTTTTTATGATTTAACGGTCTCAAAAGATGAAACTTTACTTTGGTCAAATTGTTTTTTATTTATGAATAAACAAACGAGAGATAAAAAGGCGAGAGCGAGAAATCCCAGTACATAATCACCGGTCATGTCTTTAATAGACCCGAGAAATATAGGTGGGAAAAAGCCGCCAAGACCGCCTGCAGCACCAACAATCCCAGTAACAGTACCGGTTGCTTTAGGAAATAATTGTGGTACAAGTTTAAATACAGCACCGTTACCAATGCCGCATACTGCAGCGATAAATAAGCAAGCGAAGGTCATTACGATCAGACTTTCCATTCCGAAGCTAATCGCTAAAGAACCTATTACAATCCCTGTAAAAACGAATGTTAAAACTTTTTCTGCGCCGACTTTGTCCCCAAGATAGCCTCCTAAAGGTCTTATCAAGGTAGCGATGACAACAAACCCCGCGGCCCTCATTCCTGCATCAACCGAGGACAAATTATAAAGGTCCACTAATAAGATCGGCAAATAAATACTAAAGGCCACAAACGCGCCAAACGTAACAAAATAAAATAAAGATAATGTCCAACTATCTTTAAACCTTAAAACAGATAATGCCCCAAGCATTGTTTTCTTTTCATCAGGCTTTGGTGTTTCAGGAGTCCAGAACCAAACCATCGCTGCCATCGCGATTACTGGAATGACTAAGCTCCAAAATGCCCATTGAAGTCCGAAATAGATAGCAATGGTTGGAAGTAAAAAACCAGCCAAGGCCGTCCCGATATTTCCCATGCCGTTTAAACCCAATGCTGTTCCTTGTTTTTCTTTAGGGGTCCATTTTGAAACGAATGTAATGGAGGCCGCGAAAGAAGAACCAGCTATACCAAGAAAAAACGCCCAAAATAATAATGACGTGTATGTATTAGCGAAGCCTACTCCTATCAGCGGTATGACTATAAGCAATAAAAGTATCGTAAAAACTTTACGACCGCCGTGACGATCAGTTAATATGCCTACTGGAACACGCATAATTGAGCCGAGCAAAACTGGAATTGCCACTAAAACACTTGTTTGTGTAGCTGAAAGTCCATATAGCGTTTCAAAGTGATTGGCTAATGGCGATAAAGAAGCCCAAACAGTAAACGTTAAAGCCATAGCAACTGTCGTTAAAATTAAAATACGTCTGCTAGTTTTTTTATCTTGCTGTAACAAGTTTATCCCATCCTTTTAAACTGATTCTCATTGTTCTAAAGAAAGCAACTACGAAAAGAATGAACGAGGAAAAGAAACAATGAGAGAATACTGAAAAATCCAAATAGTTCTTTCAATCAATGTAGTATATCATCAATAAAAAAACCCCACGTGTAATACGTGAGGATATCTGACAAACTATAATCTTGCTTCCACAAATGTAGTTTTCTTAGAATGATCAAATTGTCTTTTATTTATAATAAAACATACAACAGATAATAGAGCCAGGCCTAGGAACCCAATCATGTAAGTACCAGTAACATCCTTGATCGAACCGAGAAGGATAGGCGGGAAGAATCCGCCAAGACCACCTGCAGCACCAACAATCCCTGTAACGGCACCGGTTGCTTTAGGGAATAAATCGGGTACCAGTTTGAAAACAGCACCATTACCAATACCAGTCACAGCAGCAACTACTAAACATGCGATCGTCATTACAATGATACTAGCCATACCAAAGCTTATGACCAAAGCACCCAGTACAATCCCGCTGAAAACGAACGTGAGAACTTTTCCGGCGCCGACTTTATCACCTAAATAGCCTCCCAAGGGACGGGCGATGGTCGCAATAACGACAAATCCAGCTGCTCTCATCCCAGCATCTACGGCAGATAAAGAGTAGAGGTCCATTAGTAAGATAGGTAAATAAATACCGAACGCTACAAAAGCACCAAATGTAACAAAGTAAAATAAAGATAATACCCAACTGTTTTTAAACTTCAACACCGATAACGCCCCAAGCATGGTTTTCTTTTCTCCCGACTTTGGTGTTTCAGGTGTCCAGAACCAAATTAAGGCAGCCATCACGATAACTGGTATAATAAGTCCAAAGAATGCCCACTGTAGGCCAAAGTAGATCGCGATGGAAGGAAGTGTGAATCCTGCTAATGCTGTTCCGAAGTTGCCTAAACCATTAATACCGAGAGCTGTACCTTGCTTGTCGCTCGGTGTCCATTTTGAGACAAATGTAATAGATACCGCAAACGACGCCCCTGCTACTCCAAGGAAAAATGCCCAGAATAACAAGGAACCATAAGAGCTGGATAGACCTACACCTATAAGAGGTATAATGGTGAAAAGTAATAAAAGGGTAAAGACTTTACGTCCACCAAAACGATCGGCCAGAATTCCTATCGGGACTCTCATAATGGATCCGAGAAGAACAGGAACAGCGACAAGAACACTTTTCTGTGTAGCTGTAAGATCATATAATGTCTGAAATTGATTGGCTAAAGGTGAGAGGGAAGCCCACACTGTAAATGCCAAAGCCATCCCAAAGGTTGATAATATTAAAATACGTCTGCTAGCTTTTTCGTCGTGCATCATTTTTTACCACCTCATCTAAGTAATTTTATTGACTGTACTCAAGCCTTCGCCATTTTAAAAAAGCGATGAGTGCAATGGATGAGGACAAGAGTGCAACGATCGAAAACTGATAAATTTTCTCAAAATCATGTCCTAAATAAGATTCAATCGCCCATTGCAACATGACGACATTTAACGCGACGGTCAAAAAAATAATTGCCCAGCATATTTTTTTACCCATGGCGGTACCTCCTGTCGACTGCATACACAATACCATTGGTAACTTCCGTTTCAATTAAGGGCAATTCGCGCTGCGGCGGGCCAGCTAGCGGATGTCCATTATCAAGATCGAAATACCCTTTATGACAAGGGCAGAGAAGAACCTCCTCTTCTTTTTCATAAAACACGGGACACATCAAGTGTGTACATGCACTGTTATATGCTTTTAGTTCTCCGGATTTTGTATGAACTAGAAGGGCAGGGTCGTGGTCAGTTGGATAGTTGAAAGTTACAGATGACCCTTTAGGAAGCTCGGAAAGTTTCACGATCTCCACTCTGTTTTCTTTATCTTCAAAGTCACCAATCATCGCATGTACGGAAAAAGGAATGGTTGCTAAGCCAAGTGCGACCGACGCACCCGCAGTTGCTTTTAAAAAGGCGCGACGGTTTAAATCTAAATCTTCTTTTCTGTTAACGTTATTTACAAGATTGACCAATTCATCATTACTGTCTGTATGATTCCTTTTAGATTTATGATTTTTATCTTTCATCAGGCTCGCTCCAATCTTTAGTCAGAATACACCCCGAAGAATTCAGGAACATATTTCCACTTATCCTGTTCTGTAGGTTTTTTCCCTTCGACTAAGTTCATTTGTGTACGTCTTCTTCGCAAAGACTGCATTTCGTCAAAATCAATGAAACGAATGGCATCACTAGGGCAAACAGAAGCACACATAGGTGCTATATCGTGTTTTGATCTGTCATAACACATGTCGCATTTATACATTTTGTTTTGTTCAAAATCGAACTTAGGAATACCGAATGGACAACCAAATGTACAGTTACGACAGCCAATACATTTTTCATCTGATGCTGATAGGACAACCCCTTCTTCGGTAATTTGAATCGCATTAGCAGGGCAAACTCTGGCACATGCAGGGTCTTTGCATTGCATACACATCATCGGAAACGTTTGTCTGCTTTCCATAAAGTCGACATGCTCCACAAAGTTTCGTTCTTTTGCATCGTGGTCACCGCATTCACGACAGGCAGCTTGGCAGGCTCTACAGCCGATACATCTTTCAAATTCAAGGTACATAATCTTATTCATAGGACGACCTCCTTATATTTTTAGAGATAAGAATTTATAAAATTGACAGCTATCTTTACGCCACGCGTGTCAAGGGAAACCCACGTCCTTTCGAGTAGCACCTACACGCACTTCGTAGGTGCTACTCGGGGTGGCGAAAGATAACGATGTATTTAATAAAAGACGCTACGCGTTTTTCTTAAGTTTCTCGATTTTAGCGGAACAAACTTTGAATTCCGGCATTCTTGAAATCGGATCTAAGCTTGGGTTGGTTAATTTATTAACAGAAAGTTCTTTTCCCCAGTGATAAGGAACAAAGACGATATCGTTTCGGGTTGCTTTTGTTAGCTTCACTTCGAGCTCCATGGAACTTCGAGGCGTTGAAAGTTTAATCATTTCTCCATCTCTCATGTTGTATTGACTTGCAAGTTCCGGGTGCATTTCTGCATAAGGGACGGGACACTGTTCCATTAGAAAATCAATTCTTCTCGTTTGATTACCAGATAAATAGTGATAGACAACTCGACCTGTAGTCAGTCTAAGTGGAAATTCCTTTGTTGGAATTTCTCCAGGTTCTTTCCAGGCAACGGCCGGCAGGTTTGCTTTTCCGTCAGGGGTACTAAACTTATCTTTGAAAATCGTTGGTGTTCCAGGATGATCCTCTGATGGACAGGGCCAGAAAACACCGTCTTCTTTATCGATTCTTTCATACGTGATGCCTGAGTAGTCAGCTTTTCCTCCTTTAGTAGCAATTCTGAATTCCTCAAAGATTTCCCGCGGATTTTTATAATCAAAGTGTTTTCCTTTCCCTAAACGTTTGGCAATCTCACCAAAGATTTCCCAGTCTGTTTTTGATTCATGAAGAGGTTCGATGGCCTTACGGATGTGGATAACGCGACCTTCTAAATTCGTAGTAGTTCCTTCATCTTCTGCCCAAGTGGTTGTTGGTAGCACCACGTCAGCGAATTCCGCTGTTTCGGAAAGGAAAAAATCATTTACAACAAGAAAATCAAGTCTTTTAAATGCTTCCCACGCGTATTCCACATTAGGAGAGGAGACAGCTGGATTACTGCAAATGACGTGCATTGCTTTGATCGTGCCGTTATGAATCTCGTCAAACATTTCATAGGCAGATACACCAGGTTTTGGCATGTCTTCAGGTTTGATCCCCCAAACTTTCGATATATATTTTACAGCTTCAGGATCGGTTAATTTTCGGTATCCTGGAAGGAGGTCTGATTTTTGACCATGTTCCCGGCCGCCTTGACCATTCCCTTGACCGGTAAATGTTGCGACTCCAGAAGCAAATTTTCCGATTTGTCCTCGTAGAAGGGCCAAAGAAGAATAAAGGGTGACATTGTCCACTCCTTTGGATTGCTGCTCGACACCGCGTGCGAACATGACGACTGATCGAGGTGATTGCCCAAATATGTGAGCGGCTTTAATAATTTTTTCTTTATCTACGCCTGTTAAAGAAGCGGTGTATTCTGGTGTGAAGGCTTCAACAGAAGCTTTTAGTTCCTCGTAGTTATTACATCTTTCATCCACATATTTTTGATCAACATATCCCTCTTTAATAATAAGATGAAGCAGTCCGTTTGCTAATGCCGAGTCAGTTCCAGGTTTGAGGTCAAGGTGAACATCAGCAATTCGTGCAGTTGGTGTTTCACGCGGATCTACGACAATCATCTTTGCCCCTTTGTCTCGTGCTTTCCAAAACATTTGGATGCTGGTAGGGTGACACTCGGCAGTATTGGAGCCAGCTATTAAAAAGCAATCACTATGCTCAAGCTCTGTCCATGGAAGCGTTGAACCACGATCTAAACCAAACGTTTGGTTAAATCCACCTGCAGCAGAACTCATACAAAAACGACCGTTATAGTCAATGAAACGTGTACCTAGAGCGACTCGAGCATACTTTCCGACTAAATAACATTTTTCATTGGTCATCGATACACCACCGAAAACAGATAGAGAATCTTTACCGTGTTTTTCTTGCAGTTCAGTAAATTTTCTTTCAATAAGGGAAAGAGCTTCATCCCAACTGCTTTCAACAAATTCTCCATTCTTTTTAATAAGAGGGCGTTTAATTCTGTCAGGGTGATCAATTTGCTGATATGCTGTAACTCCTTTAGGACAAAGTTTTCCTAGTGTAACAGGCCAATCATATCTTGGTTCAACCCCTTTGATTTCCCCGGTTCTTTCAGAAACTCTTATATGCATTCCACATTGCATGCCACAGTAGCTGCAGTGAGTAGTGATTAGTTTTTCTCCTTCACGTTGAAGATTTATAACTCCCGGTTTTACAATATATTCACTCATGATCTTTGTCTCCTTTGTCTTTCTCATGGTGTGACTCTAAATTCATTTGTTTCATCACGCGCATACGTCGTCTACAGGCAGGACAATAATCAGAAAGATACGTGCCGTCACTTAACTGTAAATCAAAGCTTTGTGCTCCTAGAATTTCTTTGACATCTGCAATCTGGTCATCGTTACTATATAGAGTTTCGCATCTTTTACATGCTCTCGTATCGACTTGCAAATGCTCTTGATAGTTCATCGGCACAGCTGTGGTCATTGGTCGAATTGGTAAGTGAAACAGTTTGCCGAATGGAAAGTAAACTAAAAACAGTACAACGGTAATTTGGTGGATGAGGCTCAAGTAATTATGCATCCAACCGTCTAAAACAGCATAGGACAACGTGAGTACTAAACCGGTCACCGTTACTGTTAGTAAGATATAAAGTGGAACTAAATCAAACTCAGCTCGTTGCGTCACTTTCACATCCGGACTTGTTGTTCTGCGAATGAGAGCCATGAGAACGCCGATTAATACCATCATGGCAGTAATGTTCAAACCGTTATAAACCATTTCTGCAAACAATCCGTGTGCAGCCATCGTAATAGTTGGAACGCCCATCACGATTATTTGATAGGTTTCCGGGTCAATAAGGCTGAAGTGCATCCATCCAAACGTTAAACCAAAGGTAATCGCAAACGATCCAATGCAGCCCCAAGCGATTAACCAATGCGTGACACCTCGATAAATACCTCGTTTAAAAATAAACTTTTGAAGAATGATATTATCAATGGCTGTTTTAAGAATGGATCTAATGTTTCGTTTTTTGCGTTCTCTATTTCTAAGATTGGAAAAACTTCTTTTTAACATTTGGTGTGTAGCGGGTCTTAATGACCAGGAAACCATTCTTAGTGTGATTCCAATCGCAAATACCAAGGAACCAATCAAGTATCCAAATAACATCATATCTACATGGACAAATTGTCCTGTCCCTAACCACATTGAAAGAATTAATATCATTACTACGAAAAACGAATACATACTTGCTTTTGAATAAAAGGATCTTTCAAGCTTCTGCATCCTCTCACTCTCTCTTCATCTATAAGCATTGTAAAACGGATACAAAAGAATAACTGTGAGATTTATCACACCACTCGTGAACAATTAGTGAACAAACAGAAAAAATGCCGCGGAAATCAGCTAACTGGAGCGGAAAAAACCGAAATGGATACATCCATTCCGGCTTCAACATTATCGTACTTGCAAGGAACCAGGTTCATATATACATGAGGGATCACTTTCCAGGTAATCTCCTGTGACGGCGAATGCTCTTGCTCTTGAGCCACCACATATCTCCTTGAATTCACAACGCCCGCACTTTCCTTTCAATAAACTTTTATTACGTAATTCCTTCATTACTTTAGAGTGACGGTAGACATCAGCTAGTGGCTCTTCGCGGACGTTGCCACACTTTACAGGGAGGAATCCACTAGGAAAGACGTCGCCTGTATGACTAATGAATAAAAAACCGTCCCCGTCATTTACTCCTTTAGGTGCACGTCCGATTTTATCGACATATAACGAAGCTTTTTCATTTCCTTTGTTCTTTTTTTGTGCAACAACTCTTCTGTAATGGGGTGCTTCGGTAGATTTAATTCCGAATGGTACATGGGATTGAAGGTCTGCAGCCCATTCCATCACTTCTTCATGCTCTTTTGGTGTGATCATCTGATTGCTGTTTGCTCTTCCTGTTGGGATTAAGAAAAATAAACTCCAAAGAACAGCGCCGATCTCCTCGACTTTTTTTGCGATTGCTTTTAAATCATCTAAGTTGCTAGTCGAGACTGTTGTGTTTATTTGGATGGGGATCTCTAATTGTTGTAAGTGTTTGATACCTTTCATCGTTAAATCGAAAGATCCCTTTGTTCCTCTAAAGAAATCATGTATTTCGGAATTAGATCCATCCAGGCTAAACGCCCATCTTGATAAACCGACGTCTTTTGCCTTTTCTATTGCTTGCCGAGTCACTTTAGGAGTTGCACTTGGCGTCATGGAAACAGATAAGTTTTTTTCATTTATTGCGTAATCAGCAAGCTGAAAAAGATCAGGTCGCATTAAAGGATCCCCGCCAGTGAAAACAAATAGTGGATTATCCATTTCAGCGATTTGGTCGATAAGTTTTTTTCCTTCGTCAAAAGTTAGCTGATTTGGGTCTGCACGGTATTGAGCTTCGGCACGGCAATGCAGGCATTTCAGTGCACAGGCTCTTGTAACCTCCCAAATAACAATAAATGGATTTTCATTGTAATTAGGAGCGGGTTGGTTGATATTTTTCATAATTAGTCCTCCTCTTGAAAATACAAGGTGGGGAGGGAGGGGATTGAAAAGACTCCGTACCTACCTTTTCTATAACCATACTCCTTACAATAGTGACTAGCTGTTAGTTTTGTCACACTTACGGTGATTTTTATCACAGTGATTAAATTTCCTCTATGTATAATGAAATGAAGATAACTTAAATGCGCGGAGGGATTATTTATGGAAAAACGAGTGATGTTAACTAAAAACGGAACATTTAATTACAATACTTACTTTTTCACAGAAAGCAGTTTAAGGACAATCGAAGCGGCCATGCGTCAGGTATTTGCAAAAGCTACTCAAATGATATTTACAAAAGAGGATTTAGTAGAGAGTCTGTTTTTTATTAAAAGTGGAGAAGTGAAACTATATAAAGTGACGAAAGAGGGGAAAGAATTCGTACTAACTATATTGAGTTCCGGAGATATGTTTGGGGAGGTCAGCAGCTTTACTTCAAATAATTATACCGCTAACGCGAAGGCTCTAACCGATTGTGAAATCGGTATTATAAATCATAAAAAGTTAAAGCATCTTTTACACCAAGATGCTGTTCTTGCCATGGAATTTTTGAGATGGAGTTCACTCATGGAGCGGACAACGAATGCCAAACTACGAGATCTTACTCATCATGGGAAAAAGGGGGCGATATGTTCAACTTTAATACGGTTAGCAAATTCCTATGGGGAAAAAGAAGATTCTTCTATTTTGATTACGAAAAAAATAAAGAACGGGGAATTAGGTAACTACATTGGTGCTTTTCGAGAAAGTGTTAATCGTATGTTAGGTGAGCTTAAAAAGGATAGAGTGATTTCACAAGATGGTGGTTATTTGAAAATCCATGACCTAGATTACCTGAAACTTGCATGCGATTGTGAAGAATGTCCGATAGGGGTCTGTCGTATGTAAGCAAAAGAATAACTAAAGTATTAATATTTCACAAGTTATGAGGCAAAATAAAGGGAACCTCAATTGAGTCAGCTAAGGAGAGAGAACACTATATGACGAAAATACTTTTAATTTTTCTTCTCTATTTTGCGGCGATGTCTTCTTTACTCGTTTGCTTAGATTTAGTGGTAGGTATGCCACTGAATGTAAGTGTTGATACAGTGTTGACCCCTTTTGAAGTGACGGCACCAGGGGAATTAGTTATCCTTATCGTATTGGTAATTATAGCAGTGGCAGTACCTATCAAACACTACTATGTAGCTTTTATGAAAAAAGGCAGAGATGAGACAAATAAGAATTGAAAACGGTGTTAACCGTTAGTTCTTGCTTTTATCTTGTTGGTTACCGGAGACTTTATTTTTGATAACAGTGATTACTAATAATAGCAACGGAATATAGACTTGAAAGGGCATATGAATATACTTTGGAACGATTTCCAGGCCTTCTCGTAAATGTTCTGTAATGTTTTCGGCAATTGACACGGAACTAATTAAGACAATGATACAAATTGGCATAAGTAATTTTTGGAATTTATCGACTTTAAATAAAATCGAAGTACCAAGAACCCCTGCATAAATAAATATCGTAATTTTAAAGAACATTCCCACTATTAACGAAATTACAGCCAAAGCATCTAGTCTTTCCAAAAATTCACCGATTCGAATCTTGCTAATTGCAGAAAGTAGTGGAAAAGTCGCACGATCGACGATATCAACACCTAAGACAGCAATATTCATCATCGTCGCAAATATAATTAATGCCCCACTAAACACTAAGCCGATAAGGCCTACTTTTAGAACAGCTTTTCTATTATTTAAGTAGGGTAGTATCATTGTAAATACAATCATTTCCCCAAAAGGAAAGGTGAGTAAGCTTGGGAAAGCTGCACTGACTACGGGCATCCAGCCTTCTCCTAGTACAGGGAGGAAGTTTTCTAGTTCAACCTCGCCTGACATTATAAACAAGAAATTTACAATAAAACCAATAAACATTAATAAAAGAAGGTAAAATTCCCCGGTTCGTGATAATACTTCAAAACCTAGGGAGATAACATAGACAATTGTCAGAACCATTAACAAACTGATGATAAACAAAGGTGTTTCAGGAAAAATTGCTGTTACTAAAAGATCTCCAAAATCCCTCAATATTCTTGTGCCGATGTACAGGAAATAGAGACTATACAGAAACCCAATAAACCACCCTAAATACTTGCCTAATATTTTTGGAAGGTATTCCGTTAATGACAATTTAGGAAATTGGTGATAAAGATAGCTGTAGATAAGGAACAAGACTATGCTTCCACTTAAACCAAACAAGATCGCAAGCCATGCATCTTGCTTTGCTTCAACTCCAGGACTAATAACTATCGCGCTTCCTAATTGAAGAAGAACAATCAAAGTAAAAAACTGAAAAGGAGTTATTTTTATTTTTTCCACTTAGACAGCTCCTTCTTGTAATTACTATTTTTGATGTTGAAATGAATTTATCCGCATACCGGTTAAGCGAATGTGAGCTTGAACACGAACAGTAATATCGAGATCAGCGAACATTTCAGGCCAATTACTCTCATATTCTTTCCAGGAGTCTGGATGTTGACGGTAGATGACATCCCCAAACCCAAAAATATCGACTTGTTTTTCCTGAGCAGTACTTATTGCACTTTCTATCGTTTTTTTTATTTCATCTGCAAGAAGCTTCTCTGTGTCAAGGATTGCTTGGGGATCTGAGAAATCCTTTCCACAGTTCACTTCTCCCAGACTTCCTTCTTGTTGAATCGTAATCTGAATGGAAGGCTTGTCATTTTTAATGATTGATTGAATGTTCGCATTTGATTTCAAGGTCTCAATCGCAATGGCATTAGGATCCCCCTCACATTCCACGTTATCAATCGTACTTCTGATTCGACCCAACACCCAAGTCACTCCTTTAGATTCATCCTCATTTAGCCAATCGATTAACTTTTCATCTTTAAACATTGCCGTACCATTTATTTCCAAAACCGCATTAGGCTTTGATTGTTGGATATTTTCTTTTTTTTGACCGGCTTCTTTATCACCACTTATTTGAATACCGCTCAAGATTAATTCTTTCCCTTTACTAGTTAAGGCACTTGCCACATCATCAATGTCCATCACAATGTTTTCTCCCGAAAATTTCTCTAGGTTTTCCAATTTACTCGTAACCTTTTCTGCATTTACTCTTTCAACTGGAGATTGAACCATTAAAATGCTTTTAGCATCGGTACCCTTTGAAATCATCACTTGTGCATTCGATCGCAGTTCATTATCTCGTTCAAATACATCAAGCATTATAAAAAGACCGCCCTCTTCTGCAAATTTCTCATTTAGGACAACTAAATTCAAATGAGGAGAGTAGACGGGATTAGGCAAGTTTTGGGTCGCCTTTCTAGCTGCTTCAAATATTGTTTTGCCGGTAGATGAAAAGACGGACGTTGGTGATGCATCTCTCGAAGCGCCTTGTTGGCCAGCTACTTCGCTAGCATTAACCACTTGAAAAGATACATTTATATCGCCGTTATCCAACTTATCTATTCCCATTGCCGATATAAGTGACAGGTCTTTGAGTTCCGTGGCACTCCAACACCCCGGTAAAATAAGTAATATGGAAAACGAAAAAACAATTGCTATCCATTTAGGCATTATTTTGCATCCCCCGTTTCACTTGGTGGTGGTGCATTCAACCCTTTTTCTGTGTCAAGGGGATTATTTTCGTTGGGGAGGATAGGTTTTTTCTTTTTTCTACTCCAGATTGGAAAACGAAATAACCCGTCTTGTTGATCCTCTGGGATAAAAGGTGCAAAAGGAGCTAAATAAGGAGTGCCAAATGATCGTAAGCTTGCTAAATGAGCAATAAGAACGATAAGACCTAACGTAACACCGTATAATCCCATTGTTGCAGCTAAAATCATCATTCCAAATCTAAGAATTCTTGCTGCTACTGCAAGATTATAAGCAGGGGTTGTAAAACTAGCAATGGCCGTGCCTGCGACAACGATGACCATTGCTGCAGACACAATACCTGCTTCAACGGCAGATTGACCGATTACCAGTGCCCCAACAATGGATACTGCCTGTCCAATAGCACGCGGCATTCGAACTCCTGCTTCTCTTAATATTTCAAACGTAACTTCCATAATAAAAGCTTCAATGAATGCAGGAAAAGGAATTCCTTCTCTTTGAGCCGCTAAGCTAACAACTAATGTCGTTGGGATTAGATCTTGGTGAAACGTAAGCAGAGCTATAAATAACGATGGACCCAGTAAAGCCAAGGTAAAGGCTGTATATCTTAAAACACGTATAAGTGAAGATATCTCTGGTCTTTGATAATAATCCTCAGCTGATTTGAAGAATTGTGAAAATGTGACTGGCGCAATAAGTACAAATGGTGTCCCATCGACAATAACTGTTATTCTTCCTTCTGCGAGAGAGTTTGCCGCGACATCCGGGCGTTCTGTAGAGAGCATAGTTGGAAAAGGGGTGAATGTATTGTCCTGTATCAACTCTTCCACACTAGCTGAACTTAATATTTCATCAACATCTATTTTATTCAGTCTGTCTCTAACTTCCTGAACTACCTTTGCATTGGCGATTCCCTTCATGTAAGTGAGGGCAACGTTCGTTTGACTGATTTTTCCTAATTGAAATATCTCAAACTTCATTTTAGGACTTTTATTTCTTCTTCGAATTAACGATATATTTGTGGACAGAGACTCGACGAAGCCATCTTTTGGTCCTCGAACAGCTATTTCAGCGGTTGGTTCTTCTATGGAACGCCATTCTCCACCGATTGTGGCACATATAAATGCTTGATCAATGCCATCAATAAATAAAATAGAATTACCCGATAAAAGAGCATGAATCGTTTTATCTGATTCCGTTTCTAAGGTGACTTCATTCACTGTTAGGACTTGTTTTTCAATTTCCTGCAACAACGACGACTCAGAGGATACTAGCTGTTCTTTCAATTTATCATCAAGTAATGTCTTTAGGATGAATTGACTAACTTGTTTTTTATCGACTAAACCATTAATAAAATAAACGACACCTTTGATCAATGGGTCATTACTGAGTACTAATTCATGTTCAATTAAATCACTCGTATCTCCGATTATGTCTTTTATTATTCTCTTGTTCTGGTTCAGACTTTTATTGAAATAATTACTTCCGGGTTCCAGTCCTTCTTTTAAAAGCAATTGAGCGGGTTTTTTTTTGCCATTTTGTTCTGAAGGACTCGGTATTTGTTGTGTCTTTTTGCTATTTTTCAGTCGCATGAAATCACCTATGCCTTGTGCCATTTTTAACAAGTGCCAAAATCTTTTATTACAAAGATAGCTACAAAAAATATTTTTCTCTGTTTCGCACAATATTATACAGGGAAGTGAAAATACATAGGGAGTATGACCAAGGCACAAAGGAAACTTTTTATGCGGTTAACACAATAAATGTATGACGCTATTAAAAAGCAATGCGGTTTTACAATTGATTGCTATAACAAAATAATGGAGTGAACGGTTTAGAAGTGAAGGGAAGAAAAAACAGAAAAATCATCCCAAAATGACGTGGTCAGGAGGAGGTTTTCATGAAATACTGCATGCTGTTTTTTACTTCAGTTGTATTAACAATAACAGGGTGTTCTGAGGAGCAAAAAGACAACACCGTAACTCTTCAAGGAGATTCTAATAATTGGCAAGGAGAATTGTATGTAGAGCAGATGTCTTCTGAGGAACATCTAAATGAAAGAGCTGAAGCAACACTAACTTATCTAGGTGATCGCTCTGATGACGTTCATACTATAAAGCTGACGACGTACACGAACTGGCAGGAAAGGGGGGCCTTAGAAAGAAGGATTGGTGAATTATCTTCGGAGGTAAATATTACTAATACTTACGGTAACTATGGGTTTTGGTATGTTTACGACCAAGGATTTGAAATAATGATTGATATCGAATGGATGGAAGAAGATGATGAAAAGCGAGAACGGATTGGGTTTGAATCGATTGAATAACGTCTATTTGGGCACCACAATATGAAAAACACACCTCACTTAGATTTGAGATACTAAGGAAGTGTGTTTTTAAAGCCGCTATGCCCGATTTGATAAATCTAAACCAGGCTTTTAGCGAGTGATTCTGTCTCTTTCACGTAACGCCAATCTTCTGATTTTGAACATTTAAATTCTCAATGGCAGCACTAACTTCTTCTAAGCTTGCCGAAGCCTCTTGAATAATCGTAGCTAGCTCATTTGTTGATTCTTCAACTTGAGAGGAATTATCTTTGACTGATTCCGCCAAACTCTCGAAACTCGAAAAACGATCTTGTAACGAACGTAAATAATTTGTAAGCCTAGTAAAAGAATCATTAACTTGATCAGTTTTACCTAAGTTATCTGTGACCATCTTACTGTTAATATTCATTTTATCTAAGGCATGAAAACAAAGAGTCAGTTCGTATAGAGGTTGCCGGGGATTACGACAGTTACTTCTAAGACTATAAGGAATTCACTGAGGATAACATCGAAGAAATGGATAGTACTTTTCATCCAATTCGCTTAGCGCTTAATAAAGAGCTGTTTCGACCGGATACCGAGGAAGTTCCTACATGCCAACGTAGGTGCTGCTTAAAAAATTTAATCAGGAACATGAAATGTGGCAAAGTCTTCTGCAATCACTGTGTTAGTGAAAACAGCCTGTGCTTCTGCAAGTAAACCTTGGATATCTTCCGCTTGATATCGAGAACTTAAGTGGTTGAGAATTAATTGTGTTACTCTTGCCTCTTTTGCTACGTTAGCAGCTTGAATTGTCGTTGAGTGAAAGTATTCCTTGGCTAGTAATTCCTTATCAGCTGCAAACGTTGCTTCGTGAACTAATGTGTTTGCACCCTTGGCTAACATCGCAGCATTTTCCGATAACCGCGTATCACCTAAAATAGTGACGGTTTTCCCTTTTTTAGGTGATCCCGTAAAGTCTTTCCCATCGAATTTACGACCGTCGGAGAGTTCAATATTTTGACCGTCTTTTAATTGCTGTAAAATTGCCCCTTTAGGGATATTCGCCTTTATTACTTTAGACATGAGTAATGGCCCTGGCAAATCCTTTTTTTGGATCCTGTATCCGAAAGAAGGAACACCGTGATCCAACTTTGCAGTTGTAACCTCCCAGTTTTCGTCCCTGAACAATCTCCCATCTCCGAAGATTTCTATCACTTCAAGTTCATAAAGTAAATATGTTTGACTACTATTCAACGATACCTCTATGAATTCTTTGATACCCACTGGTCCATATATCATAAGAGGACTTTCAGCTCCTTGAAAGGACCTGCTCGCTAATAATCCTGGTAAGCCGTAAATATGGTCTCCATGGCAATGAGTGATAAAAATTTTCTCTATTTTTCTTGTTTTTATTGGCGTGTGTAAAATTTGATGTTGGGTTGCTTCCCCACAATCAAACAACCAAATGGAGCCCTGTTTATTCATAAGGTGCAAAGCTAATGACGAAACATTTCGATGCTTCGCAGGAACTCCAGCTCCGGTTCCTAAAAAAGTCATTTTCATGATGGTCCTCCGATTCAGTTAAAGCTTATATGATTATTTTAAGCATATACGTGTTAATTATCAATATAGGGGGTAAACAAAGAGGGGAGCTCGTGTAAGTGATTACATAAAGTGAGTTTTCAATATGTTTTGGATAAATAGAAGTGATAGAAAGGAAACTAAGAAAAGAGGTGTCCTTATGAAAAATATTAGATTAGGTAATAGTAGCTTAGAAGTAGGAGAAATTTCTTTAGGTTGCATGAGGATGGACCAGCTTTCAAAAACTGATGCGGAGAGAGTTATCGAAAATGCGATGGAGCTTGGTGTGAATCTTTTTGATCATGCGGATATTTATGGTGGCGGGAAATCGGAAGAAGTTTTTGCTGATGCAATCGGAATGAATTCATCAGTTCGAGAAAAAATGATTTTACAGACAAAAGCCGGGATACGTGATGGATTATTTGATTTTTCCAAGGAACATATTTTGGAATCCGTGGACGGTAGTTTAAAACGTTTGAAGACAGATTATATCGATGTTTTACTACTTCATCGTCCTGATGCCTTAATGGAGCCGGAAGAAGTTGCCGAAGCTTTTACGGTCTTGAAAAAAAAGGGTAAAGTACGAAATTTCGGTGTGAGTAACCAAAACCCGATGCAAGTTGAATTGTTGAAAAAATATGTGAATGAAGATTTAATAGCAAACCAGTTACAGTTTAGTCTTATGCATACTCCGATGATTGATGCAGGATTAAATGTGAATATGCAAAATGATGCTTCTATAAATAGAGACAGTGCCATACTTGAATACAGTCGCATAAATGATATGACCGTCCAAGCCTGGTCTCCGTTTCAGTACGGAATGATAAAAGGCGTATTTGTTGGCAATAAAGATTTTCCGGAAGTGAACGTAAAGCTTCAGGAACTTGCTGAGAAAAAGGGAGTTACTGATTCTGCGATTGCAATTGCGTGGATACTTCGGCACCCAGCAAAGATTCAGCCAGTTGTGGGCACAATGAATCCTGAGCGATTAAAGGACATATCCAAAGCTTCTGATGTGGAATTAACAAAGAGAGAATGGTATGAACTCTATCTTGCAGCAGGAAATAAGCTCCCATAAAACTCTATCATACCAGACCGCTATGAGATTACTCTAGCGGTTTTTTAGATATTTTAATTATCAACAGAGTGGCTCGAAAATCCGCTTTGGCGGCTCCTTTCCGCGAAATATTCTACTACTTTTTTGCGATAGTAGCCTAGTTTTTAATGGGTGCTACGATCACTTCTTCGTGTTCAACTTTCATAGAAAGCTGGAGTTCTTTCTGCTGATTAATCGAACCAAAGAACACATCCCTTAAGTCAATGCCCTGGGAAGTTAACTGTTTGTGTAACCATATTTCATTTAAATTCAGAAACTTTAACACATCTGCGTAGACGGAACCTTCGATAATTACAGGAATAGTAAAGGAAGAAAGCTTAGTTATTCCCATGTCCTCCAATGTGACGGTGTTCTTTTCTGCTTTTTTCAACACACTCAGCGAACCCGAGGATTCAATTAACGCTGTTTCTACTTCACTAATATCAAAAATACCTTTCTCCCGAAGCATTTGCAGGATATTATCGATGGAATAGCTTACCCTTTTTAAATTGTCTGGAATGAGCTTCCCATCTTGTACAACGACAGTCGGTTGAAACGTTATTAATTTCCCGAATTTCCGATGTAAAATTTCCCACTTATCAACTAATTTCTGTATCCCTCCAATTGCTACGATAGCAACTGCTGTTGGCAAATGATTGACGCTTGGATCTGCGATATCAGCTCCGACCACGGAGCCAAGTGTAATAATAATAAGAAAATCAAAAACCGGGATTTCTCCAATGGCACGTTTTCCTACAAATATAATGACGATCAGTAATAACGGTAATATAGTGATAATTCTTCCCAAAACGATAAGAATCTCCATTAGAATGTCCACTATTAATAAGGCCTCATTTCATAAAATTACAGAATGAATAGTTATTATCATTTTCACCAAATAAATGGGTTGCATACAAATAAATATTATTAAAATTGTTACTTGTTTAATGGGGATGGAAGAGGTATAGGGGAAAAGAAACAGGAACATTCTCTAGAAACTCCCGAAGAAGCGATAGCGGTGACTTCAGTAGGAAAATCAAAAGGACACCTTAAAAAGTAAAAACCGACTTTTACAGTGCCCAAATCAATGGCTGAAGACCCAGCAGGTACGAGCATTACTTCACGAGTAATCTTCGAGTTGGCTCGGCTAATGTTGACCGCGGAAAACAATAGCCGAGAGCGGATTCGAATACCTCTGACCCAAATAAAGAAACCATCTCTTAAAAATAGTCTTATCCAATTTTTATAAGCCTAGCAATTCATCTATGTCCGTTTCAATTTTAATAGGTGAAGTTTGAGGAGAATAACGTTTAACAACATTCCCTTGCTGGTCAACAAGAAATTTAGTGAAGTTCCACTTAATTTCTGAACTTAACATGCCTTTTTGTTCCGCCTTTAAATGTTTGTATAAAGGATGAGCATCTTTACCGTTTACATTTATTTTCTTAAACAAAGGAAAAGTTACCCCGAAATTTATCTCGCATGCTTCTTCCATCTTATCATCTTCCACAGGCTCTTGATTCATAAATTGGTTCGATGGAAATCCTAGTACAGAAACCCCCTGATCTTTATACTTTTGATGCAGTGCCTCCAATTCTTTAAACTGAGGAGCCAACCCGCATTTTGTTGCCGTATTAACGATGACTAGAACGTTTCCTTTATAAGCCTCTAAAGAGATTTCATCTCCATTTGGTTTTTGAACAGATAGATCATGGATCTTGGTCATATTCAATCCTCCTCTTAGTAGTAAGTTAAGTTTAAGAAAAACAGAAGGTTACCGCAAAGAATGTGACTCCAAGTTCCTAACAAAATCCAAGTAGAATTTATGGTAAGATGAACTAGGCTTTTAGAGGCATACTCCATCCAATCTTGTAAGAGGTTTTTCACGACATATTAGATCAACCAGTAAAGGAGAGAGAGATATTTTTTATTCTTACATTCTAATGATTTTTGTCGTTATTATTTTCGCCGGAAATATTCTTATAGGCAAGGCAATAAATGACTTGCCTCCGTTTACCATTGCTTTTTTTCGGTTACTCATTGCTTTTTTAATCGTCTTCCCATTGGGATGGCGCCGGGCGTGGGAAAACAGGGCTATCTTTCTCGAGTATAAAAAGCCCTTCTTATTGATGACACTGGCAGGTGTAACCTTTTTTAATACGTTTATCTATGGGGCATTGCAGTTTACTACCTCTTCTAATGTAGCTATTCTGGAAACAGTGATTCCTGCTCTGACAGTGGTATTGAGTGCACTTATACTTAAAGAAAAACTTATGAGTATCCAGTGGTTTGGAGTCTGTTTATCACTTCTTGGTGCAGTTTGGGTAGTGATGGATGGTAGAATCTTTTCTTTGTTTTCCATGGATTGGAACCCTGGGGATGCAATTATGATCGGTGCAATCATAACATGGTCCGTATATTCTATTATGGTAAAAAAGTATATGCATCTTTTCCCGCCATTTGCGGCTCTTCTTGTGATGACGGGGATTTCTGTCATCGTATTGTTACCAATTGTATTGGTGGAATGGTTGATAACTGGAATTCCATCCTTCGACCAACCGAACCTGGTACTCGGTCTCTTGTATTTGGGGATTTTTCCGTCTTTAATAGCTTTAATCCTTTTTAATAGGGCAGTAGCTATGTTGGGGGCATCTCAAGCGTCTATGTTTTTAAATTTCCTTCCAGTTGTGACCATGATAGGGGCTTATTTTTGGTTAGGTGAAAATATTAGTTTGATGCAAATACTGGGTGCTATTATTGTTATCGCTGGTGTTACGATAACGACGCAAATGGGGAAAAGACAAACTCGAAAGACTCTAAAAGAAAATTACTAAGGGAATATGCTTTCTAATGAGATAATTTCGTTTTACAATAGAGTATGGTAGTAAAATGAATGAAAGCAGAAAACTTTAAAGGAGGAAAATGAATGTTTTACACAACACACACCCACATTTTTACTTGGGTAGTAGCGTTAATTTTATTTCTCGTTGCGGTATATCTTTTTAAAGCGGGCAACGCGAAAGCGTCAAAAATAGTTCATATGTCATTACGATTGTTCTATGTACTGATTATTATTACAGGTGTGATATTATTTATCGAATTCTCTGCGAACAATGCAGCACTCTATGGAGTGAAATTCCTAGTTGGCTTATTAGTTATTGGATTTTCAGAGATGGTATTGGTTCGTATGAAAAAAAGCAAAGGTATTACTGGAGTGGTCATAGGTTTAATTGTTTCGTTATTGATTACTCTTTACTTAGGGCTCAGATTGCCGATCGGTTTTAATTTCTTTGGATAATAAGATTATTACTAGAGGAGTAAGTAACTAGAATAGACACAAATCTAGAATGCCAGTTGGGAGTTTTTTCTCTCAAGCTGGCATTTTTAAATGCAATGGCAAATCAAATGTCATGGAAATTTACGTAATTTAATGCATTTGAAGGTTTTATAACTTAAGTCATGTGACTATAAAATATAGATGTTAAAGTGCATAATAAAAGGGGTAGGAGACATGAAAAGGGGGAAGTTTGTATGCACTTAAATTATCCTGTGGAAACCCAAAATGATGGTGAGAGAACACTTTCGTCAATCGTAGAATCCCAAAATTGTGTGCTCGTATTTGCAAGACACCTTGGTTGACCATATTGTCGAGAATATCTCACGCAGTTGCGGGAGTCCAATGAAAAAGTGGAAGAATACGGTTTTAGAATTATTGTAGTTGCACCTTCCAATGCAAGATTTATTAAGCAGTTCTTAGATGCTTACGGTTCATTTCCTTTTGAAATAGTAGGTGATCCAAAGCGCAAAGCCTATAGTGGATTAGGTCATCAAACAATGCCTAAAGCGAAATTATTGTTAGCTGCGGGACTAGGTGTTATCACTGGAAAAGTTAAAAACTTTATTCCTAAAGAAAAATCAAAGAAAAATGTGGTTATGAAGTCGATGAAAAACGCGGACGTATACATTCAAGGTGGAACTTGGATATATAAGTCCCCTGATGACCACGCAAAGATTGATGATATACTGAGGCAATTAAACTAGTTTAAGTCTAGAAATATTCATAAATCCCTTATCATTCAAAGGAATAGATAAGGGATTTATTAGTTTATATGGTAAAAGAGTGAAAGTGAAGTACGTCACTTCCAACCGGAGGGTCGATTTAATGAAGCATTTTAAGCATGAAGAGACGGTATCGCTATTAAACTCGATTGGTGAAAATATATTTATTACTAATACCGATTTTGATATTGTATGGATCAATGATTATGCGAATGAGTTAATTGAAAAGTTAAGTGAGTATATACCAGTAGAGTCGAAAGAAGATCTCATTGGCAAAAATATGAGTGTGTTTTATAAGAATAATGGAGAATCTCAAAGGAGAATTCTTACAGAAGGTTCTTTCCCTTACGAATCAAAAATAATCTTGTTTGATCGTTACACCGCAAGTATCGTCATCAATCCATTTATTATTAGAGATCAAATAGAAGGATACGTACTTACCTGGAAAGATGTCACCGTTTACGAAAAGGGACTAACAGTTATTAATGATGCCTTGGATAAATCGACTATTTTGACGTATGTAAATGATAAAGGTGAAATTACCTATGTGAACGATAAATTCTGTGAGCTTTCTAAGTATAAAAAAGAAGATTTAATCGGCAAAAATTTCAAGTATTTACATGTGGAAGGTTATTCGGACAGTTTTTATCAAGAGATTAATGAGACAATTGAAAAGGGCGAGAGCTGGCGGGGTGAACTTTGCCAAAAGGCCAAAGTTGGATCGGTATATTGGGTGGATAAAACGATTGTTCCATTTATGAGCGGAAGAAAACCTTATCAATTCGTTGCAATTTAGCAGGACATCACCTATAAGAAAGAGGCGGAAGTGATGCTTCGTCGATCTGAAAAACTGTCGGTGTTAGGGGAGTTAGCGGCAGGGGTTGCCCATGAAATTAGAAACCCATTAACTAGTATTAAAGGTTTTACTCAGATAAGTACCCTTCCGGAGCCTAACAAACAGATCATGTTGGATGAAATTGAACGGATAAACTTAATCGTAAATGAGTTTATGATGTTAGCAAAGCCTGACCAGGTAAAATATCAATCGAATGACGTTATTGCTATACTTCAATACGTAGTAAAACTTTTACATTCAGAATCAAATTTAAAAAATGTGCACTTTCAAATGTCCAATGAAGAGAAACAAATCTTTATTAATTGCGAAGAAAATCAAATGAAGCAAGTTTTCTTGAACATTTTTAAAAATGGTATTGAAGCTATGCCTGAAGGTGGAGTTATTCGTATATCTGTTTCGATAAAAGAGGAAAGAGTTTATATAACTATCGCGGATCAAGGAGTCAGTTTGTCCTCTGAGGAAATAAAGAGATTAGGAGAGCCTTTCTATTCTCTAAAAAAAAATGGAACTGGTTTAGGATTAATGATGACCTTTAAGATTATAGAAAACCACGATGGATCCTATAAGATCGAGAGTGAAGAGGGCAAAGGAACAATTCTGACATTGTCTTTCCTAAAACAGTGAATATGATAACCCCATTATAGCTCACCTGCAAAGGTAATCTATAAGGGGGGGTTCCAGTATCTTCGTAAGGCGTTGGGGTCGGTTTGAAACTTTGTTTACAAGTTCACAAACTGTCCACTTTTAGGGCATTTATTACAATCCATTCTGCGGTATACTATTGGTGAAAGGAAATAGTGATCACTTCCTTAACAATTAAATAGTTAGCTCTTATTTTATCTTCATATGTGAATCGTTGAACAAGGGTTCAACAAAAAATTTACCGTTTCATGTGAATTAATTCACAATATATTATTATACTAGGGAGGAATATAAAATGTTTATGAACTTTTTGAGAGAAAACCGTTATGCAGCAGGGATTTTAACACTAATTAGAGTGTATATTGGCTGGTCTTGGCTCACTGCAGGGTGGGGGAAAGTAACTGGAGAATTTAATGCAGCAGGATTTTTGATGGGTGCTATAAATAATGAAACCGTGATAGAATATTATCCAACGTTTCATGCGTTTTTAGAAAACTTTGCTATCCCAAATGCTGAAATGTTCAGCGTCATGGTAGCATGGGGAGAACTTCTTGTTGGACTTGGATTGATTTTCGGTGTATTAACTACGACAGCTGCGTTTTTCGGAATTATGATGAACTTTGCGTTTATGTTTGCTGGCACGCTCTCTACTAACCCTTGGATGGTTCTTTTCACGATCTTCATTCTAGCGGCTGGTTATAACGCAGGACGTTTCGGAGGCGACCACTGGGTTATTCCTTTCATTCGCCAACAATTCTTAAACAAGCGAAACAAAAAAGGAAAGTTGTAAATGGTACTGTAACAGCTTCTTAACCTGATAGTTACTCATCCACACCTGGATCCTTTAAACGAGGAACCGGGTGTTTTTTGTCATCATCATAAATGGATATCTATGCTAAAATTATAGATACCTAGATTGGACCGATGGATGGGAGAGGGATTAGATGACTCAGACTCGGAAATTAGTCGTTTTTATTTGTACATTCACTTTTCTTCTAATGGCAGGGTGTTCAGAACCAGAAGAAGAAACATCCGTTACCGTGGACACCGGGGAAGAAACCGAGAATCAAGAAGAAACAAAAAAATTCGAGGACGATGTGATAGAAGAGCCAGTTCCTGAAAGTATGGAGCTTAGTGACTATGCAGATGAAATTGGTTTTATGCTGGATTCACCTAAAAAAGAAAAGTTTGAAGTCCATACTACGTTTGAAGTTCAAGGGAGTATTGAGGAAATAAAGAAGTTAGTTAGTGATGATATTTGGATCACCCTGACACGAAATAATGGTGTGCGTGATCTTGAAACAGATGACTTTAATTATTATTTACCATTAGAAGGAGGAAAGTTTAAGCAAACACTTTCTCTCTTTCACGGAAAAGGTGAATACGAAGTGCGAGTGAGAGCACCTAGTAATAAGTCAGGTGAAGAAGATCGATATTATGACGTAGCAGTCTTTGATGTTGTTAATCGAGATGATAAGATTCAAAGAGAAATCGAATACACACAATTTGGGAAGCAACATGGGATATCCCTGATTAGTCCGAAGTTAGGACTAAAGGACAGGGAAGAGAGTGTATATATAGAAGGCACTGTACCAGAGGATCATCATGGAAAGATGGTACTAGTTCAGGTGGAAAAAGATGAAGAGAAGCGCCAACTGGTTTTTGCGATACATGGAGATAGGTTTGCAGGCGATGTCCCGCTTTATTTCGGAAAGGGTATTCACCAAATACGGGTACAAACCATTGCTGATGGTGAAGAGTATTACTATGACTCTGCAACGTTTTATGCGGATAATCAGTCTACAACGGAAATGGCAAAAATGGAGAAGTTTAATCAATATATAAATCGAGGAGTAACAGTTTACGAACCGTCTTGGAGCGAACCGGCCTTGCAAGAGAAACTGAAATACAGGGTGAGGGGGAAAATTGATCCGGAAGTAGCTGGAGCAGATGACATTTCACACATGATCGTGACAGTGAATAACCTCGACGAAGACAAAGCGGTAGCGAATTATTTTGTTCCAGTTGAGGACTATATATTTGATGACGATGTATATTTTCGTTTTGGACCAGGAAGGTATGAGGTAGTAATTAATGTCCCTGATTTAGATCAACGAAATCAATCCGTATTTTATTATCAAGGGGTTATGAGGACAGAACATGAAGTAATGAATATTGAAGATAAACGGGATTTACTCCCATCACGAGGAATAGAATCGGATCACCCGAAGATCATCGATAAAGCGAAAGAGGTTACGGCTGGTTTAGAAAGCGATCGGGAGAAAGCGAAAGCGGTCTATCAGTTTGTAGCAAAGCACGTGGCGTACGACGTTGAAAAAGCCGAACAGGATTTGTTTAACCTTGATGATAGTGCGTTGTCGACGCTGGATTCCGGTAGTGGTGTTTGTCAGGATTATGCCTTTCTTGCGACGGCTCTGTTACGGGCAATTGGAATCGAATCTCATTATGTTGAAGGTTATACTGGAGAACGTCACGCTTGGGTGGAAGTCAAGGTTGATGGGAAATGGATTGAGATGGATCCTACTTGGGGAGCGGGTTATGTTCAAAACAGAAAATTTGTTTTTCAATATAATGAAGATTATTTTGATCCGGATCAATCGTTCTTAGATAAAACCCATCGTCGCGAGGGGATCATGTACTAAGTGGATACGGGATTAAGGATTAGGTTGTTTTCTATAAATGTTTCTTCATTTCCAAACGGGAGGTATTCGAATTCACTGCATTAAGCTACCTAAACGAACAAAGTTTAAGATATTACTAGAGGGGAAAAGCGTATAATATAAAACTGTTTAGGAGTGGTAACGTGAGCGATGAATATAGAAAAGAAGAAAAAGTAGAGAAAAAGCCTGGGCTAGTCGGAGCGACATTCATTAAATACGCTTTTATAACTGTCATTCTCCTTATAGTGTTATTCTTTATTGCTAATTATCTCCTTCCAATGATTCCTGGCGGTGAAGGCAGTGGCACGATGATGTATAATGCGCTTGATACGTCGATTAGTAGTGATGCCGATAAGCCTATTAGTGGCTAGTCAATTTTACTCTAGAATGTAAAAAGGAGTGCGGTCTTTGGGACTGCACTCCTTTTTAGTTATTATCAATAGGATTCTAGCATTCGACCGATAAATCCATTTTCTTAGGGGTCTGACCCCCAAAAGGTACCGAGTTTACAGGAGGGGGAAATCGTAATAGTATTTGTGTAAGTGATTACATATCAACTTGTAAAAATCAGGTGGATGGAGGAAGGGAAATGAAGCGAAGATCATTAACAGTTGTTGGAAGTATTAACATGGACATGGTAACAACTACGGAGGTTGTTCCTTCAAAAGGAGAAACGGTTCTGGGAGAAAGTTTTACTACTGCTTATGGTGGAAAAGGGGCGAACCAGGCAGTTGCAGCAGCGAGATTGGGTGCCGATGTGCGGATAATTGGCAGAGTAGGTTCGGATCCATTTGGTTCTATGCTTAAACAAGGCTTGACGGAGAATGGAGTTACTACTGACAGTGTTAACGTTGTTGAGAATTGCAGTTCTGGCGTTGCAACGATTATCTTGTCGGACCGAGACAACCGGATCATTGTAACACCGGGAGCAAATGAACATGTGACGAAGGAATATGTCGAGCAATTTAATCAAGAGATAGTAAGCAGTGACGTGGTGTTACTTCAGCTGGAGATTCCTCTTGAAACAGTGAACTATGTTCTGGATCTATGTTTTGACCATGGTGTCCAAGTCATTTTAAATCCTGCCCCGGTTCAAAATATTGCTGTCGATAAATTAAAAAAGGTAACCTTCTTAACCCCTAATGAGTCGGAATGGGAGGCTTTTGGAGAGTTGAGCCTGCAAGAGCAAAGTTGGAAAGAGAAAGTAATTGTTACTCGGGGGGCACGAGGTGCTTCCTTTTATGCTAATCGTTTGGAAGTACTTGTCTCAGGTTACCAAGTCAATCCTGTGGATACAACGGGTGCGGGGGATACGTTCAATGGGGCGTTGGCTGTAGCTGTTGCGGAGGGACGGTCGATCGAGGAAGCCGTACGTTTTGCGAATGCAGCTGCGGCCCTGTCTGTCCAATCATTTGGAGCGCAGGGCGGCATGCCGAATCGGGAGCAGGTTATTGCATTTATAGAAGGTAGTTGATAACACGTAAGGAAGCTCCGACTATTCTTCTTCTTGGCCCGGTCCTAGGTCGGTGAGAATGCTGGCGAGCTTTTTACTTTGTTGACGCCCTACTTTGCGAAGACGGGCTCGTTCTGGTGCTGTATCGTGCAAATAGATTTCCTCTTCTGATTCCGGTTTGATGGGAGGAACATCTGTAGGCTTTCCTTCTTCGTCTAAAGCAACAAAGGTAAGGAAGCTTGTTGCGGCCACTCTGCGATCTGCGGTAAGCAAATCTTCTGCAACGACTTTGACGAATATTTCCATGGAACTCCTGCCGGTCCACGAGACGTGTGATTCGAGACAGACGGAATCTGTTTGACGAATGGGATGAAGAAAGTCGACGGAATCGATCGAAGCCGTGACGCATTCTTTCCGGCAGTGACGAGCGGCGGAGATAGATGCTAGGTCATCGATGTCCCGGATTAATTTCCCGCCAAAAAGTGTATTGTGATTGTTCGTATCCTGAGGGAAAACTCTTCCTGTTTTAACAACCCTCGATTGTTTACATGTCTTAGTCATTGTTCGCTGCACGCTCCTTAAATTCAATTGTTTCTATGGTTTGTAATTATATATGAGTTTGTTCTAAGAAACCAGCTGGTAAAATGCTTAATCGTAAAACTAACAAAAAAGCGGAGAGAACTGGAAAATTTTTGCGGGTCTGTCCCCCCAGATATTAGGAGGAGTTTGAATGTGGATTCATGGCGTAGAAGTGATGGGGAAAGTGAAAGATAAGGAGACGAGGTGTGTGCATTACCATTCCGAATTGGATAGGGTGGCGATGAAATTCTATTGCTGTAATATGTATTATTCTTGTATTCACTGTCATATAGAATCAACAGATCACCCGGTGTCGAGGTGGCCGTTAGAGGAGTTTGATGAAAAGGCAGTGCTGTGCGGTGCGTGCGGGGCGGAATTAACCATTCATGATTATATCGATGGAGGGGCGAGCTGTCCGACCTGTCAGGCTGCGTTTAATCCTGGTTGCGAGCGACATCATCACCTTTATTTTTCGGTAAATAAAAGGAAATAAATGGGGGGGACTGTTTAATTGTGACTTTTTTTCTGTGCAAAAATGGAGTAATGCCTATAGGATTCGTTGCAGTTGTGTGAAGTTAACAGAGTATAAGAATCGGTTCGGAATTCTCATTGCAATTTAAGAGAGAGACCGTTATAATTTAACTGATAACGATTATCATTATTAGTCTAGTAGAAAAGTGGAAGGGGTATTTTCCATGTCCTATGTATCAGCGCAGGGGTTGTCCGTTGCTTACGATAATCATGTGATTGTAAAAGAAATGAATGTTGAGATTCCTGAGGGGAAAATAACATCTATTATCGGACCAAATGGATGTGGTAAATCAACACTTCTCAAAGCTATTTCAAGAATTAAGAAGCCGCATAACGGTATTGCTTATCTTCAAGGGGAAGATATTCATAAAATGAAAACAAAAGATGTTGCTAAAAAACTGGCAATCTTATCTCAGGCACCTGAATTACCAGGAGGACTTACTGTTGAACAACTTGTCTCTTATGGACGGTTTCCGCATCAGAACGGATTACAGCGTCTGAGCTCGAAAGATAAAGAAGCTATTGTTGCAGCTCTGAAAAATACAAATTTAATGGAATTTCGTGATCGTCCGGTGGATGCATTGTCTGGTGGTCAGCGCCAACGTGCCTGGATTGCTATGGCCCTTGCACAGGAAACAGAGTTACTGTTTCTGGATGAACCGACGACTTATTTAGATATGGCGCATCAAATGGAAGTCCTCGAACTTCTTGAGCGTCTCAACCGTGAAGAGGGCCGTACAATCGTGATGGTTATTCATGATATTAATCATGCGGCTCGGTTTTCTGACCATTTGATTGCTTTAAAAGACGGAAAACTTCTTTTTAATGGTGATCCCTATCATATTATCTGTCCGCCTGTGCTAAAGGAAATCTTTCATATCGATGCCTATATTGGTAAAGATCCTCGTACGGGGAAGCCGGTCTGCATTACTTATAACTTATTGCCTGAAGATGTGTCTATTAAAAAAGACGCAGGTTTATTGCAGGAAGTTTAGTAGATGATATTTTTAGATGAAGTAGCAGAAGCGGAGCAACAGAAACTATTAGGGGTTCATTCGGGAGAAATAAAGGAAGGATTACTTTTTAGCATAAATACAGCATCATTTCGGACGCATGAAGGTGTCTCTTCTTATTTAAAGTGGTATGCCGAAGAAGTGAATGCTCCTTCGTATGATGTCGTAGGCACTTTTTGGGCAAGCCGCATGGGAAGATATGTTGCCTTGATTCACTGGTGTATTGCACGAGGAGTGAAGTTTGAGCATGATTGGGACATTGACATCTCTTACGTGAATAATGAAAAAGGGAAGGAACCTTCCATACATTATATGGTTGGAGATTCAATGATGGAAGTTGTTCACGATGGGGACAAAGTAGCTCAGTTACATGACTTTTATCAGTATTATCTAAGTCCGATGGTTCATGAAGTTGCTAATGCGTGTGAACTGCGTTCTTCGATGCTGTGGGGCCAACTTGTACACACGATTCCGTTCTTTTTAAAGCAAGTTTCCGGGCATGAGAGTGATGAGTTCGCAGCAAATCTTATGACGGATTGGGATCATATGAAGAATAATGCTCCTGCAGAGGTGTTTGCAGAGAGAAAGAATCCCTTTCCATACCGCAGCTTGGAAATACCCAACCCTAAAAATAAAAATGAACCAATGCATACAAAATCATCTTGTTGCTTGTACTTTAAACTAAGTGGTAACTATTGCTACAGTTGTCCAAGAATGAAACCTGCAGAACGGCAGGAGAGGTATGAGAAATTAAAGCTGAAAAATAAATGATACACCATTTTTTAAAGATTCTTATTTTCTATCGAATAAAGGTGCTCGAATCCGCTCTAGGCGGACGTTTTTCGCGGATCATCTACGGAAAGCGAGTGGTAATTCTTCCAAACGACTTTCGTGATAGAAAAGAGAGTGACTCCGGGGTCACTCTCTTTAACTTTTATTTGGTAAGTGAATCATGCTAGACCTTCCTTTTACGCATTAACCATAACAGGAAAGGCGCACCAATCATTGCTACCACGATACCTGAAGGGATCTCTTTGGGTGCTAACACTAAACGTCCCAATGCATCCGCCCAAACAAGGAAGCCGCCACCAATAAGCATACTTAAGGGAAAGATCTTCCGATTGTCATGGCCGACGATCATTCTAGCTATGTGCGGAGCTACGAGTCCAACGAATCCGATTGTTCCTGCAGCTGCTACGGAGCATGCGGCGATAACTGTAGCTAAAATGGACATGGACCAGCGCAAGAGAGTAACATTCATTCCTACACCGATAGATGTTTCTTCTCCCAAGGCTAACAAGTCTATCTGCTTCATGAAGTAAAATGCAATCGGCACAATGACGAGTAATGGGCCAATTAAAAACCATTGCAGTTCATCGAACCCTCGAGCGTAAGTGCTGCCGGAGAGCCACGTTAAGGCCGATGCAGCATTAAGGTTAAAACGTACGATCAAAATTTGGATAATAGCAGAACCTACTGCGGAGATACCGATGCCCATTAAAGCCATGACAGCGGGTTGGAAGTGCATTTTCTTTGATAATAATAATACGATTACTACGGCAATGAAGGAACCAATGATTGCACCTAATGGTATCCAAGCAGCAGATAAAGCAGGGAAAACATAAAGAATCAGCATAGCGCCTACTCCAGCACCCGAAGTGACCCCAATAACCGAAGGATCTGCCAGGGGATTACGAAGTACACCTTGGAACAAGAGTCCACTGATAGCAAGGAGCATTCCAGTAACCAAAGCAACCAGAACTCTGCTTAACCGTAAATCGATAATGAAAGACCGCAGAGCTGTCTCTTCGGAGTTAATTAAAGCGAGCCAAGTGTTTTGCAGCTCTAGACCTTGACTACCAACGGAAATACCAAAGACTACAGCAGTCACGGTAAAAATAATAGCACCGATCATAACAATGGAATAAGAGACTTTCTTTCCGGAACCACTGCCACTTAAGCCTTCTTTTCGAGAAAGACGAAAGAAGGTGCCGCGATGCTTCCAGATAAGCCAAATAAGCCAGGGCGCTCCAATAAGAGCGGTTACAGAACCGACTGGCAGTTCATTTAACGACGGATCGAGCCATCTGCCGGCCATATCGGCCCCAATCACGATAACAGCTCCCCATAACATGGATGCACTTAACAACCAACCGTGCAAGTACAATCCCATCAGTCGAATAATATGCGGAGCAATGAGGCCAATAAATCCTATTGGACCAACAACACTTACGCTAATTGCGGTTAAAGTGACCGCACCAAGAAACATACTTACCCGGATAAACGTTACGTTTTCGCCAAGACCTTTTGCATGTTCTTCGCCGATAAAAAGCACATCGAATTTTTTCGAAAAGAGCAGTAGGATTGCTAAAAGAGTTAAAGTAGCAGGAACCATGAATTGAGCCCCGGACCAATCATTTTGAACAAGAGTTCCGTTTCCCCATAAAAATAACCCTGCCGTCTCATATTCAAAGAAAATTTGGATGGCAGAAGTAAAGGCGGAGAAGGTTAACGTTAAAACCATACCAGCAAGTGCCATTCGGACTGGGGTAGCTTGGCTGCCGCCAGATATGAGAAATACAAGAACAGCCGCAATAGCGCCTCCGGCAAAAGCGAGTACGAATCCATTTACCGGAAGACTAGCCGGTAGAAAAACGGCACCTAGAATAACAAGTAAATAAGCCCCTGCGTTAACACCTAACGTAGCAGGGGATGCTAATGGATTCTTCGTCAAAGTCTGAAATAATACGCCCGCAGAAGCTAAAGCCGCACCAGCCATGATGCCAACGACAATTCTAGGTAAACGCAGCGTCCGTATGATTTCATGTTCAAGTTCTTCTCCATTGCCGAAAATAGCCTCCATAATAATCGAAAGGGTAATGTCGACGGATCCTTGTTGAATATGTATAAAAGAAAATAAAAATAAGAGAGCTGTTCCCCCTCCGAATATGAGAACAGCTTTATAAAATAAATGCAATGGGATTACTCCTCACTAAATAGTTGAAGAATTTCTTCAGCAAAAACTTCTGCAGCTAGAGGACCACCAAATACCCAAGTATCCCCTGGTAAAGCATATGTTCTTTCCTCTTCTACAAATGATAACCCTTCCCAAACAGAATTACCAGCTAGCTGATTTTCAAAAACATTGTCTTCATCCTGTACAATGTAAATAAAGTTGGCATCCTGATAAGGCTGTAAGCTTTCCACGGATGTTTCACTATAGCCGTATAATTCAAAATCACTGCCGTCAAATGCATTGGACATCCCTACATTTTCCAGTATTTGTACAGCCATCGCATTGTCGGTAAATAAGCGTAGAGTTGCTGTTTCATTAGCGCTGAATGCTTGCGAGAGAACAAAACCATTACCTGCGTTTTCACTTTCTTCTATTCCAGCAGCAACTTCTTCATACGTGGATTCTAAGTTACCAAGTACTTCTGCTGCTTTTTCTTCTTCTCCTAATGCAGTTGCCATTGTTTCAAAAGTTGTAACCATTTCTTCGTACTGATCTTGTTCTCCTTCTTCAGGATAAGGGTTGAACATAACAGTAGGTGCGATGTTTTCCAACTCACTCTGAATTGCCTCATGTCGGAAAGAAGCCGAAATAATTAAATCAGGTTCTAATCGAGCGATTTCTTCAAGACTCGGTTCTTGACGAGTGCCGACATCGACTACATCAGCAGATAGCTCTGGTTCAACATTCACCCATGCATTGTAGCCTTCGATATCAGCCATTCCAACAGGCTCCAAACCTAAAGCTAACAGATTCTCTCCGTATACCCATTCAAGGACAACGATCCGTTCCGGTTTTTCCTCTAAAGTTGTCTCACCTAGTGCGTGTTCAATCGTAACTGGATAAGCAGCCTCGGAGTCTGAAGTATCAGTCTCGGTGGCTTCATTTTCTGAATTCTCACTTTCAGCATTTGAGTCAGTATTTTCAGTAGGATCGTTTACCTGACCTTCATTTTCTGCTTCTGAGTTATTTTCTTCATTCGTAGCGCCGCAAGCGGATAAAAGCATCACTGAAAGGAGCGTTAAGGATAACAATAAATGTTTCATATAATATAGACCTCCTATTATGTAGTTGATAAAGATTCTCATTATCATTGTCTATCATAATAAAATAATTATCATAGGTCAATGGATATTTATAGAAAATAGAGATTAGAGTATCTTTCTACTATAGAATGACTCTTAAATTTACTAAGTATGCTCATAGTCAATGTTATTAATAAAACGATCGAAGAAGTGATAACATCTGCAAGTAGGGTATTCGAGCAATTCCGTTTGAAGAAAAAATATAAACAGTAAGAAATATACACAAATAATAAGTCTGATAATTGACAAAAAATAGAATGTTGTATAAACTTTAAATAGCCTGCGTGGCCTATTTTTATGACACAAACTGAAAGCGTTTACAAAGTGGTGGGAGGTGACGTTTAATAGGAAGTCTTCAACACGTAAGGTGAACAAATGATTTCTAGTAAATGGGGGAATAGTTTATGACATATGCTAATCCGAATACGAAAGATTCTGTTGTACAATTCAAAGAAAAATATGATAACTATATAGGTGGAGAATGGATAGCGCCAGTAAATGGTGAATACTTTGATAATCCATCACCAGTGAATGGAAAGCCTTTTTGCCAAGTAGCCAGGTCAACGGAAGTAGATATTGAACTTGCCCTTGACGCTGCACATAATGCGAAAGAGGCATGGGGTAAAACATCCGTCACGGAACGCTCGATTATCCTAAATAAAATTGCAAACCGCATGGAAGAAAACCTAGAAATGTTAGGTATCGCGGAAACGTGGGAAAACGGGAAGGCTGTGCGTGAAACTTTAAATGCAGATATTCCTTTGGCGATCGACCATTTTCGATATTTTGCCGGGGTTATTCGTGCCCAAGAAGGATCACTGGGAGAAATTGATCAAGACACGGTAGCGTACCATTTCCATGAACCTTTAGGTGTAGTCGGACAAATTATTCCTTGGAATTTTCCAATCCTTATGGCTGTTTGGAAATTGGCACCTGCATTAGCAGCGGGAAACTGCGTTGTACTTAAGCCAGCCGAACAAACGCCAGCATCTATATTGTTATTGGCTGATTTGGTAGGAGACTTGTTGCCGCCTGGTGTTTTAAATATCGTGAATGGCTTTGGGCTGGAGGCTGGAAAACCGTTGGCATCTAGTGAACGTATCGCTAAGATCGCCTTCACAGGAGAAACAACGACAGGACGTCTGATCATGCAATACGCATCGCAAAACTTGATCCCTGTAACCTTGGAACTTGGCGGTAAGTCTCCAAATATTTTCTTTAAAGACATAATGGATGAAGATGATGACTTTCTTGACAAAGCAGTAGAAGGTCTACTTATGTTCGCACTTAACCAAGGGGAAGTATGTACATGTCCATCGCGAGCAATTATCCATGAAGATATTTTTGAGCCTTTCATGGAAAGAGTAATTGAGCGGGTGAAAGCCATCAAAACAGGGAATCCACTTGATCCTAATTCAATGATGGGTGCACAAGCATCCACGGAACAAATGGAAAAAATTGAATCCTACTTAAAGATTGGAAAAGAAGAAGGGGCCGAGTTGCTCATTGGTGGAGATATAAATAAACAAGAAGGTGAAAATGCGGATGGTTACTATATTCAGCCAACGATTTTCAAAGGACATAACAAAATGCGGATATTCCAAGAAGAAATTTTTGGTCCAGTACTGTCTGTGACTACGTTTAAAACGGATGAAGAAGCTCTTGCAATTGCTAACGATACATTATACGGCTTAGGTTCAGGAATATGGACTCGGAATGTGAATACAGCTTACCGATTCGGACGAGGTATTCAAGCGGGGCGTGTTTGGACAAATTGCTATCACCAGTACCCAGCACACTCCGCATTTGGAGGATATAAAATGTCAGGAATCGGAAGAGAGAATCACAAAATGATGCTTGACCACTACCAGCAAACGAAAAATATGCTTGTGAGCTATAGTCCTCAAAAATTAGGATTCTTTTAGACATGGTGGAACGTGTTAAAGCGACAGAGAAAGCACTGACTTTGATTGCACGCTTAAAAGAAGAGCATGGTCCCCTCATGTTCCATCAATCCGGCGGTTGCTGCGATGGAAGTTCTCCTATGTGTTATCCCGATGGAGAACTAATGTTAGGAAGCCAGGATGTAAAGCTTGGTGAAATTGGCGGGGTAGGTTTTTATATGAATAAAAAGCAGTATGACTACTGGAAACATACTCAAATTATTATAGACGTCGTCGATGGCCGAGGAGGGATGTTTTCGTTGGAAGGAAAAGAGGGCAAACGCTTTTTATCGAGAGCAAGTGCCTTTTCCGAAGAAGATATCAAGGAACTTTTGGAAAATCCGTTATAAGTATGAAAAGATCAAGTAGCTTCCAGTACGGTCTTTTTTTAATGATTGTTTCTTTTTAGATCAGAAGGTACTCGAATCCGCTTTAGGTGGACGCTTTCCGCGGGCAACGCCTTCAGCCTCCTCGGACAAAGACCGTCCTGTGGGGTCTTTAGTCGTTGCTAATTCCGCTGGAGTCGCCACCTTCGCTTCTTCGAGTAATTTTTGTCGAAGAAAAGTTCATGTAAACTATCTTTCTAAAAAACAGTTGTTTGGAAGAATCCGCGAGACTCCTGTGGAAGAATGATCCAAGCGAGACCCCGCAGAGCGTTCGTTTGCTCGAGGAGGCTCGCGGATCATCCACGGAAAGGGAGCGGTAATTCTTCCAAACAACCTTGGAGATCGCTCTACTTTTCTTATATACTAAGATTAGAACCAAGACAGAAGGGGGCAACAGCGATGACTTTATTATATGTAACGGCGAATCCTAAGAAGACAGCAGATTCTTTTGGTTTACAGCTTGGAGAAGCTTTTTTAAAGGCCTATCAACAAGAAAAACCAGAAGAAAAAATAGATAGGCTGGATTTATTTAAAGTGACGTTACCTCCATTAGATACAGACGCTATTAATATGTGGGAACGTCATGGCAATGCGGAACAAAAAGAAGTAACGAATCCATTTGTCGAGCAATTCCTTGAAGCCGATCGAATCGTGATCGTCACGCCATTATGGAACATGAGTTTTCCACCTCAAGTAAAAGCGTATGTTGATCATCTTATTATACCTGGAAAAACTTTTCGATTTACAGACGCTGGAATAAAAGGACTGATGCAAGCGAAAAAGATCATGCACATCCAATCAAGAGGTGGAGTGTATTCAAAAGGAAAGCTCCAGGAGTTTGAAAACTCAGACCGTTATTTGAGAACCATCTTTGGATTGATTGGTATGAAAGATTACACGCATCTTTTTATTGAAGGGACAAGCACATACCCGGATGAAGCTAGAGCACGTCTTCAAGCAGCAAAGGAACGGGCAAAACAGTTGGCAATTGAATTTACTGAAGGGGAGGTATAAATGTAAGTACTGCCGATAATAATTCTTCTTGAATTTTATTAAATAATACGTTAAACTATTTATGAAACCGATTTCAATAAAAGGGGGAGGTGTCAAATGGCAACGATATCAGATGTTGCAAAGCTATCCGGTTTATCAAAAACAACGGTATCTAGAGTGTTAAATGATTATCCTCATGTAACAAAGGAAAAACGCCTTCTGGTACAAAAAGCAATGGAGGAACTGTCCTATATTCCAAGCCCTTCTGCTAGAAGAATGAGAGGGCAAATAACGACTTCTATAGGAGTAATTGTTCATAGAATAGTTAATCCATTTTTTTCTTATCTTGTAAACGCGATCGAAGAGTTGGCTTATGAAAATGGCTATCAAGTATTGGTCTTTCAAAGTAACAACGATCCCGAAAAGGAACTTGCTTACCTTAATCTGTTAAAAACAAAGCAGGTTGATGGTATCATCATGACGGCTGTGGTCAATGAGTGGGACGATCTAAAAGAATATACGAATTTTGGGCCAATCGTTTTTTGTAATGAATATATCTCAGATTCGAATCTTCCAATAGTAAGAATCGATCAAGTAGACAGTGTTTACACAGGTATCAGGCATTTAATAGATAGAGGTCATCAAAAGATTGCCTACTGTACGGGAGGCAGCTTGTTTGAGATGGATGGCAAGAATAACGATCGTAGTATTGGTTTTCAGAAAGCGCTAAAAGAAGCTCAAATTCCTATGAATCCTAAATGGGTTTTTATCAATCAAATTACGATAGATGATGGCAAGGAAGTGGCAAAAGAGTTGATTTCTATGTCTGACCGACCAACAGCAGTTTTTGCTGGAGGTGATGAAGTAGCTGCTGGTATATTAATAGAGATAAAAAGACTGGGGTTACGTGTACCAGAGGACATTGCCATTATGGGTTTTGATGATCAACCGATCGCAGAAATAATGGAACCAAAATTAACGACCATTCGTCAACCTGTAAATCAGATGGGTGAAAAGGCAGTAGAGTTAATCATTGGGATGCTAAATCATGCAGATCAAAAAAGTAAGGATCATGAATTACCAACTGAATTAGTCATACGTCAATCTACTTGACAGGCGATACTAGATACTCTACTTAATTAATAAAATTATTTATAAAAAAACTGTTAAAAAACATTGAAACCGATACCATTTGAGTTTATAATAAGTTTGTAAGAAAGATGAATCGCATTTTACAAGGATATAAAACGCATTTATTACTCAATATTTTAAATGAGGGTATATTTTTTTTAGGGGATTTGGAACCGATACCAACTCAGTGTTAAAGAAAATCTTTTAAAAGTATATATTTTTTTAACCTTCTATGAAACCGATACCAATTACAGGGTGAGAAAAAAATAGAGTAAAAATGTTACCTATTCTGATACTACATTAAAAAACAAGGAGTGGAATGGTATGAAAAAGAATAAATTAGTCACAACAGCAATATCAGGTTTAGTATTTACTGGGGTACTGGCAGGTTGTGGTGGCAATAATGAAGAAGGTTCTGGTGGAGATACAAGTGATCAAATTACAATAGACCTTTTTCAAGGGAAAGTTGAATTTCGAGATCAATTTATCGAACTAGCAGAAACATATCAAGAAGAAAATCCAAACGTAGAGATTAATTTCAGTGCTATCGGCGGCGGATCGGATTATTTAACAGCTTTACGATCCCGATTTTCATCAGGAGATGAGCCAGATGTATTTAGTTTAGCTGGCCCGTCTGAATTAGCAGACTTTCAAGATTCTGTGACTGATGTTTCGGATTTAAAAGCAACAGAAACTGCTTTGGAAGGAACGTTAGATGGAATTACTCAAGATGGAACAGTGTATGGTATCCCTTTTAACCAAGAAGGGTATGGATTTATTTATAATAAAGCAATTTTCGAAGAAGCAGGTATAGATGCAGAAAGCATTTTGAGCTATGAAGATCTAGAAGAGGCAGTTCAAACATTAGACAGTCAAAAAGAAGAATTGGGTATTGAAGGTGTTTTTGCCCTTCCAGGTGCGGAAGCATGGGTTATGGGAAACCATTTAGCAAACACATACTTAGCACCAGAGTTTAATAATGACGTCATGGAAGCATACAACAGTGAAAGTGTTTCTTTTGAACGAAGTGATGAAATGAAACGAATGTTAGATTTACAAGTCGAGTATTCGATACAGCCAACCTTGAATATGGATTATTCTCAGCAGGTAGAACAATACTTTTCACTAGGCAGTGCGGCAATTATTCAGCAAGGGGATTGGATTCACCCAACTTTGGTACAAATGGATCCTGAATTTGCAGAAGAGAACGTAGGAATTATCCCAATGCCGTTAGAAGGTAATGAAGGTAAAGTGGCGGTCGGTGTACCAAACTATTGGGCGATTAATAAAAACAGTGATGAAGAAGTGATCGAAGCAGCTAAAGATTTCTTCGATTGGATGTACGCATCTGAAGAAGGTATTGCAACTGTACAAGAACTGTTGAACTTTATTCCAGCTCACGAAGGATTTGAGCCAGAAAACATCTCTTCTTCCTTATCTCGAGATATTTATGAGTATTCGTTAGAGGAAAATACAATTGGATGGGTATTTCTTGGCTATCCAACAGCATGGGGCGATGACTTAGGCGCTCATATGCAAGAGTACATGGCTGATCAAAAATCATGGGAAGACACCCTTGAGGATGCGGCAAGTGAATGGGAAGCTGCGAGACAATAGCAAACAACTTTGGAAGATCAGTCAGCATAGTTTTGCTTGCTGCATCTTCCAATTAAATTAATCGCTATAAAGTGGAGGGAAATTTATGAAAAATAAAGACTTGGCTTTTTGGATATTTTTAACTCCCGTAATACTTAGTTTAGGTATAGTTGTTGTTATTCCTCTTCTTTTAGGTGTTTTTTACTCCTTTACAGATTGGAACGGGCTATCCTTTAATAATTATATTGGCCTCGATCATTACACACGACTGTTTCAAGATAATCGGTTTTTAAGTTCGTTATGGTTTACGATTAGATTTTCAATTGTCACTGTAGTTATCTTAAATGTATTAGGTTTAGGTTTAGCTTTGCTAGTTACACAAAGCCTTAAATCGAGTAATTATTTGAGAACAATATTTTTTATGCCAAACTTAATAGGCGGACTTATTTTAGGTTTCATTTGGCAATTTATTTTTATCGGTGTTTTTTCTGACCTCGGAGATATGTTAGGAATTCCTGGTTTAGATGGATGGTTATCGACAACAACAACCGGATTCTGGGGTCTTGTTATATTAACAAGTTGGCAATTAGCCGGTTATATTATGATTATTTATATCGCTTATTTGCAAAATATCCCGGGAGAATTGGTGGAAGCAGCAAAAGTAGATGGGGCGAACGCTTATCAAAGGTTTAGAAATATTACATTTCCTCTCATTGCTCCAGCATTTACAGTGAGTATGTTTCTGACTTTATCCACTTCTTTTAAGATTTATGATCAAAACTTATCGTTAACAAACGGTGGGCCATTCAATTCAACAGAAATGGTGGCTATGAATATCGTTTATACAGCTTTTAGTAGTAATGAAATGGCTTATGGTCAAGCAAAAGCTGTTATCTTCTTCATTTTTGTTGCAATGATTGCAGTTACCCAAGTTTATTATAATAAAAAACGGGAGGTCGATCTGTAATGGTAGGCAAAAAGCGAAATTCATATTTATTAGAAATTTTCGGAGTTTTGCTAGCATTAATTTGGTTATCACCATTCTATCTAATGGTCGTTAATGCTTTTAAAACAAACAGAGATATCTTTTCAGATGTTATAGGCCTCCCGCCGGATGCTACGACAGAAAATTTTGTTCAGGCATTTATAGACTTAAGATTTATGCAATCACTTTTTAATTCATTGTTAATTACAGTTGTAAGTATTATTATCATTGTGTTCTTTTCTTCCATGGCTGGGTATGCTTTAGCGCGGAATAAAAGTAAACTGAGCGGGTTCATTTTAATGATTTTTGTTGCGGCAATGCTTATTCCCTTTCAGGCAGTTATGATTACGTTAATTTCAATTTTTGGGCAAGTTGACATGCTTAATCGTTTCGGGCTTATTTTCATGTATTTAGGATTTGGTTCCAGTTTAGCTATCTTCCTTTATCATGGTGCAATGACTGGTATATCTAAATCATTGGATGAAGCGGCAATCATTGATGGAGCTAGTAAATTTCAGACATTTTGGTACATTATATTCCCTCTATTAAAACCTATTTCAGTGACTGTTGCTATATTAAATGTAATTTGGATTTGGAATGACTACTTATTACCTTCTCTCATATTAGGAGAATCCGAAGCGACAATTCCACTGAGAATGTTCTATTTCTTTGGAGAATACACTAGGCAGTGGCACCTTGCCTTAGCTGGGTTAACCATTGCAGTAATTCCAGTAATTATATTTTATTTCATTGCTCAAAAACAAATTATTCAAGGTGTTTCCGAAGGTGCAGTGAAATAATTTAAGCAAGAACTACCTTTGACTAAGAATCCTAGTCAATATTTATACATCTAGAAGAGAAATTAAGGTGGTTAAAGTTATGAGAGGTTTTTATCAAGTAAGTGAATGGGTGACGAAATTTGCAGTGGTTAATATGCTGTGGTTAGTCTGCAACGCACCGATCATATTAATTATGATGAATCTGTATGTTGTCAAATTTCAGGGCTTATTACTCATATCAAGTCTTTTGATTGCAGCTTTATCACCTTTCTTGCTTTTTCCATCAACGGCAGCGATGTTCTCTTCTGTGAGAGACTGGATTTTAAAAAATGATAATCAGAGCCTTTGGAGGTCATATTGGTACTATTTTAAAGAAAACTACAAAAGAAGTATGTTTATGGGGATAATTTTAACAGTGGCATGGGCGATATTAATTGGCGATATTTATTATTTCCATCAAGAAAGCACTATTTTAATGTTTACGTTTATCGCCTTGGGTGTTTTGTTATTTGTGTATACAATAAATATTTTTTGTGTGATGGCTCATTATGATTTGAAGATAACCAACTTACTGAAAAGAGCATTTTTATTTACAGTAGGCAGTCCTTTACTAAGTGTAATCATTGTAATTAGTAGTGCTATTGTGATTTATGTAAGTGCGAACAGTTTAAGATTTTTAATCCCTTTCTTTAGTGGTTCACTAATTACTTTTATTTGTTTTTCAACTTTTTATAAAGTTTATGAGAAATTTTCCATTTCAAAACCAGAATAATAACAGGCAGGAACGTGATGACAAGAAAGAAGCGAAGTGAGGCGGGCTCTAATGGACAAAAAGTGGTGGCATGATTCAGTTGTATATCAAATTTACCCTAGAAGCTTTAACGACTCTAATGATGATGGGATAGGGGATATTAAAGGAGTTATCGAAAAATTAAACTACTTAGAATACTTAGGTATTGATGTGATTTGGTTAAGTCCTGTATACACATCACCTATGGATGATAATGGATATGATATCTCAGATTATCAAAACATCGCAAAAGAGTTTGGCACAATGGAAGAAATAGATTTGTTAATTGAAAAAGCAGCGGAAAAAAATATAAAAATAATCATGGACTTGGTTATTAATCATACATCAGATGAACATTCATGGTTTATCCAATCCAGAAGTGACAAAAGTAACCCGAAAAGAGATTGGTATATTTGGCGTGACGGAAAAAAGGATGGGTCTGCGCCAAATAACTTACGTTCCATTTTTGGTGGTTCTTGTTGGGAGTATGACAAAACCACAGATCAATATTATTTTCATGCTTTTTCAAAAAAACAACCTGACCTTAATTGGGAAAACCCAGAAGTTCGAAAAGAATTGTTTACCATGATCAAGTGGTGGTTAGACAGAGGTATTGGAGGATTCAGAGTTGATGCAATTACATTTATTAAAAAACCAGAAGAATTCAACGATTTTCCAACTTCTTCGACGGATGGTTTAAGTACCGTCAAACCGAATGAACAAGGAGTTAATGTATTTTTATCTGAATTAGCGATAGAGACCTTTTCAGCTTACGATATATTAACTGTAGCTGAGGCTCCAGGAGTTACACCTGACGAATTACCAAAGTTTGTAGGAGACCAAGGATATTTTAGTATGCTGATAGAATTTGATCATGTGGACGTGGATATAGGTGAGGATGGGAAATGGTATCCCTTAAACGATTGGGTGCTGAAGGATTTTAAAAAAGCTATTACAAATAGTCAACGAGTTATTCAGGAGGAAGGCTGGACGGCACTGTATCTTGAAAATCACGATCAACCTCGTTCACTAAACAAATTTGTTCCTAATGAGGATATTAGCGACATTTCGGGAAAAATGCTTGCAATGGTGTATTTTCTCCTAAAGGGGACGCCTTATATTTATCAGGGACAAGAAATAGGTATGACTAACGTCCTTTACCCATCTATTACTGATTATGATGACATAGCTTCGATTGATCAATATCATTCTGCTATCACTGACGGCTATTCAGAAGATGAGGCGTTATCATTTATTCACAATCGTAGTAGAGATAACGCAAGAACACCGATGCAATGGAGTGAAGGGGGAAATAGTGGATTCACCAACGGAAAACCGTGGCTAAAGGTCAACCAAAATTATACTTCTGTAAATGTAGAGAATGCGTTAAATGACAAAAACTCTTTATTTTATTTTTACAAAGAGTTAATTGAGTTAAGAAAAAACAGTGACTACAAAGAAGTTATTAAGTACGGGGAATACGAGGAGAAGTTAGAGAATCATTCACACGTTTTCGCTTATACAAGACAATTACGAGAACAAACAATTCTTGTAATAGCTAACTTTACAAACGAAGAAATCGATATAGTTTTAGAAGAAAAAGTGAAACTAATGATTATTGGAAACTATGATAATGCTTCTATAGACCTTAAAGAGTTACAACTACGTCCTTATGAGAGTGTTGTCTACGATATTCAAACATAATGAAAATAAATACTAAGAGGTTCTTGTGTTTGAGGGCCTCTTCCAAATAATGGGGAGGAATTACAATGCAACGAGTTACTGTATGGAATGAGAACAGGCATGAACAAAAAAATCCTAAAGTGAGAGAGATTTATCCAGAAGGAATTCATGGAGCGATTGCTTCTTTTTTAGAAGAAGAATCGTTTGAAGTAAGAACAGCGACTTTAGACGAGCCAGAACACGGATTAACAGACGATGTATTAAATGAGACGGATGTCCTTTTATGGTGGGGGCACCTTGCACATGATGAAGTAAGCGATACGGTTGTTAAAAAAATACATCAACGAGTACTGGATGGCATGGGATTAATCGTCCTTCACTCTGGTCACTTCTCAAAGATTTTCCAAACGTTAATGGGTACTGGATGTGATTTAAAATGGCGTGAGGCAGATGAGAAAGAACGCTTGTGGGTTGTCGAACCGAGTCATCCAATTGTCGAAGGTATTGGCGAAAATATTGAGCTTGAAAAAGAAGAAATGTACGGAGAACACTTTGATATTCCTGCCCCAGATGAAGTCGTTTTGATGAGTTGGTTTGAAGGAGGAGAAGTCTTCCGAAGCGGATGTACATTCAAACGAGGATCAGGGAAGATCTTTTATTTCAGACCGGGACATGAGACTTATCCTACGTATCACAACAAACAGATACAACGAGTTATTTCAAATGCAGTGAAGTGGGCGCAACCTACCACTCGCAACATACCAATCCGTGGTAACGCCAAGCCTTTAGAAGACATCAAACCAAAAGACTAATAGTGTTGGAGGGGAAGAGGAATGAATAAAATTCGTGTAGGAGTCATCGGGTGCGGAAGCATCGCTAAATACCGTCATTTACCAGAATACTTAGGGAATCAACTTGTAGATATTGTTGCTGTATGTGACATTGTCGAAGACCGGGTTAATGAAATTGCAAATGATTATGATGCACAAGCGTATACACGTTACGAGGAACTGCTAGCACAAAGCGACATCGACGCGGTCAGTGTATGTACACCAAACTATTTACATGCACCAATCTCTATTGCAGCATTAAACGCTGGCAAGCATGTTTTATGTGAAAAGCCGATGGCAATCTCAACAGAAGAAGCAGAGGCCATGAATGAAGCAGCAGCGTCTGCCGGGAAAAACTTGATGATTGGTCATAATCAACGGTTTGTACCTTCTCATAAAAAGGCAAAAAAACTGATTGAAAGTGGAGAGATAGGTAAGATTTACAGTTTCCGTTCTGCATTTGGACACGGTGGACCAGAGCAGTGGAGTGCAGATGGAGAAGATAGCTGGTTCTTTAAAAAGGAAGATGCATTCATTGGAGCGATGGGTGATCTAGGAGTTCATAAAACAGATTTACTACGATTTATTTTAGGCGAGGAATTCAAAGAAGTAGGTGCATTTGTCGAAACAAGCGCCAAAGAAAAAGCAACTGTAGATGATACTGCCGTTTGTGTATTGAAAACAGAAAGTGGTGTGATTGGGACACTTGCAGCTAGTTGGTCATACGTGTCAGGAGAAGATAACTCAACAGTCATTTATGGGGAAAATGCTATTCTTCGATTAGAAGATGACCCAGTTAACTCGTTGATTATTCAATATAAAAATGGAGAAATTGTAAAATATGAATTAGGTGGCATTCAATCGAATGATGGAGATGGTCAAACGACTACTCATGTCATTGATGAGTTTATTACTTCAATTTTAGAAGAGAAGACGCCAGCCGTTTCAGGAGCCGAAGGGTTGAAGTCTCTTCAAGTTGTCCTTGCAGCTCTAGAATCAAGTGAAACGAAGCAGTTTACAGCCATTTAAAAGGAGTTCACTATGAAAAAATTGAAAATGGGGCTCATTGGTGTCGGGGGGATTGCCCAAGGTCGTCATCTCCCTGCGTATAAACAGTTGACAGATAAAGTTCAAGTAGAGGCAGTGTGTGATATCAACTATGAAACAGCAAGACAAGCTGCTGAGCAGTTTGAAATTCCGCTCGTGTATACTGATTACAAAGAGATGTTCTCAGAGATAGATGCTGTTACGATCTGTACGCCGAATAAATTTCATGCACAGATCACAATTGATGCTTTGAATGCAGGGCTACACGTGTTGTGTGAAAAGCCAATGGCCTTAAATACAAAAGAATGTGAAGCTATGATTCTTGCAGCAGAAGAGTCAGGTACTTTGTTATCTATAGGCTATCATTATCGTTTTATGAAGAATTCACAAGCGGCTAAAAAAATGGTAAGTGAGAATGAAATCGGTTTACCGATTGTTGCACGATCTCAGGCATTACGACGACGGAAAGTACCGGGTTGGGGTGTTTTTACAAATAAAGATTTACAAGGAGGGGGCAGCCTGATTGATTATGGTTGTCACTTTCTAGATCTATCACTGTGGTTACTAGATCATCCAAAACCCATCGAAGTGAGCGGAAGAACGTATAACCATTTAAGTAAAATGACCGAACAGGTTAATGAATGGGGAAATTTTGATGCTGCCACGTTTGATGTAGATGATCATGTTACAGCTTATATTACATTTGAAGGCGGTGCATCACTGCTCTTTGAAACTTCTTGGTCAGCAAATATCAAAGAAGATTATGAAAATGTTAGCATATCAGGTCAACGAGGGGGATTAGATGTCTTTCCTTTTCAATTGAACCAGGCCAAGCATGGGATGTTAATGAACAGCGAAGCCCAGTGGATGCCAGGGGAAGAAAACCCTGGACTCTTTCTGTTGAAAAACTTTGTCGGAGCGTGTCTTGGTAATGAAGAACTAATTGTCAAACCAGAAGAAGCCTTGCAAGTTACCAAGATCATAGATGCCATCTATAAAAGCAGTGAAACAGGTCAAAGTGTGACATTATCATAACAACGGAGGCGATTGGATGAAATTAGGTGTATTTACCGTCTTGTTTGCAGAAAAAAACCTTGAAGAAATGCTAGATCATGTCAGAGATTCCGGTCTTAAAGCAGTCGAAATTGGAACAGGAGGGTACCCGGGAAATGCTCATTGTGATATAGATCGTTTGTTGAAGAGTGAAGAGCTTCGAGCGGAATATTTAGAAAAAATTTCATCAAGAGGGTTAGAAATCAGTGCATTTAGTTGCCATGGAAATCCGATTTCTCCTGAAGAGAATTTTGCAAAGGAATCAGATGAGGCGTTAATGAAGACGATAGAGTTGGCAAGCAAGATGGGGGTAACTGTCGTCAATTGTTTCTCCGGTACTGCTGGTGATCATGAAGGAGCTAAAAAGCCAAATTGGCCGGTAACACCATGGCCTAATGAATACTCGGACATCTATACGTGGCAATGGGACGAAAAACTGATTCCATATTGGAAACGAGTGGGGGAATTTGCTGAAAAGCATCATGTTAAAATAGGTCTAGAGCTTCACGGCGGCTTTCTTGTTCACACGCCTTATAACGATGCTGAAACTAAGAGAAGCAACTTGTGATGCCATAGGTGCTAATCTTGATCCAAGTCATTTATGGTGGCAAGGAATTGACCCAGTCGCAGCAATTAAAATTCTCGGAAAAGAGAATGCCATCCACCATTTCCATGCAAAAGATACATATATCGATCAGGATAATGTGAATATGTATGGACTTATTGATATGCAACCATATGGGGAAGTTCAGTCAAGAGCATGGACGTTTCGCTCAGTTGGCTGTGGTCACAATATGCAAGAATGGTCTAATATGATGAGCGCTTTACGCACTTACGGGTATGATTATGTGATTAGCATCGAGCATGAGGATCCAATTATGTCCATTGATGAAGGTTTTAACCGAGCTGTGAAAAATCTTCAATCTATTTTAATTGAAGAACAACCTTCTGATATGTGGTGGGTATAACATAAGGAAAAATAGTAACCCTTGCTTAGTTGTGCATAGCCAAGCGGGGTTTTTTCTATGTTATCTCCAATTTCTTCTATTGCCGAAGATGCTCGACTCTAGTATAATAACGATAACATTTTCTTTATCAGGAATACATTTGTGTTTATAGAAGAGACAAAAGAAAAAAAGGAGTTTTGTCGGAATGAAAGTTGTAAAGTTCGGAGGAAGTTCCTTAGCAAACGGAACTCAATTTAGAAAAGTTGCAAATATTATTTTAGCTGATAAGGAGAGGCGGATTGTAGTTGTTTCTGCGCCGGGTAAACGGCACGAGAATGACATTAAAACAACCGATCTTCTCATTAATTTGGCGGACTCAATTACCAATGGTGGTAATGAATCACTAGCTTTAAACGGCGTTTTAGAGAGATTCGCAGTAATCATCCGTGAATTAGAGTTAAATGATAACTTGCTAACATCCATAGAAAATCACTTAAACGAATTAATTGACTTCTATCGTAATGATGAAGCTCGTTTATTAGATGCACTGAAAGCAAGCGGTGAGAATCAAAATGCGAAGATTATGGCAGCATTTTTGTCTAACCTAGGAGAGGAAGCTCATTATGTTTCTCCGAAAGAGGCTGGAATGATCGTGACCGATCAACCAGGAAACGCAAGGATTCTCCCTGAGGCTTATGGTGAAATACAGAAATTACGTAATCGATCCGGTATCCTTGTTATTCCAGGTTTTTTCGGATATTCAAAACTTGGCAATATCGTCACTTTCCCAAGAGGAGGATCGGATATTTCGGGTTCTATTATAGCAGCAGGGGTAGAAGCTGAAGAATATGAAAACTTCACAGATGTCGATTCTGTGTACAGTGTTAATCCTAACTTGGTTGAAAATCCTCATGAAATGAAGGAGATCTCTTATCAGGAAATGAGAGAGTTGGCGTATTCTGGTTTCTCTGTTTTTCATGACGAAGCTCTTCAACCGGTCGTTATTAAGAAAATTCCAGTCACAGTAAAAAATACAAATCATCCTGAAGCCCCAGGAACAAGAATCGTTTCTAGACGATCACCAAACGGGCAACCAGTTGTGGGGATCGCAAGTGATAAGGATTTTTGTAGCATTAACATAACGAAATACTTGATGAATACGGAAGTTGGCTTTGGACGACATTTGCTCGAAATCTTGGAAGATGAAGGGATATCATTCGAGCATACACCATCTGGTATTGACAATATGTCAGTTATTATCAAGTCCCACCACTTTGAGAATGGCAAAGAAGAGCGCGTTCTTCACAGAATCAAAACAGAACTATCGGTAGAGGATGTGCAAGTTGAACGGAATTTAGCGATGGTAATGGTTGTTGGAGAGGGAATGTTCAAAACACTAGGTGTTGCCTCAAAAGCTACCGTAGCATTATCTGAAGCTGGTGTGAACATTAAAATGATCAACCAAGGCTCATCGGAAGTCAGCATGATGTTTGGTGTTGATGAAAAGGACGTAGATTTGGCGGTTAAAAGTTTGTATCATGCATATTTTACTGCGGTAGAAGAGCCAACAAAAGCATAATGAGAATGTGATAAATAGAGAGCCCTGAAGAAGTTTAATTCTTCAGGGCTATTTTTTATTAAGTTATCGGTTTGTATTATTCCACTTTAAAACGATTAATAACTTTCTCTAAATCTTTCATTGTCGTCTCCAGGTTTTCTGAGAGGCTTCCAAGTTCCTCAGCTGCAGCAAATTGTTCTTCCGTAGTTGCACTGACTTCCTCTGTGGCTGCCGATGTAACTTCAGTAATTCCAACCATATCAGCAATCGCCTTTTCTACTCTTGCCTTAGTGATATCCATTTTACTGATCGAGGTTTCCATCGATTGTGTTGCTAAGAATATTTCATCAGTATCACGTAGTATTTGGTCAAATGAATGTTTCGTTCCTTCAACCGACACTGTTTGCTCATCAAATAAGGCAACTGAAGTTTGAACTAATCTAACGGAGTTATTCGTTTGTCCTAATATACTTTGAATAATCTCCTCAATCTTTTTCGTGGATTGTTTCGATTGCTCAGCTAACTTTCTTACTTCATCCGCAACCACAGCAAACCCTTTTCCGGATTCTCCGGCGCGTGCCGCCTCGATACTTGCGTTTAAAGCAAGTAGGTTGGTCTGATCACTGATGCCATTAATCATAGATACTACATCTTGAATTCCGTTAACTTCAATATTTAGTTTTTCAATCGTATCCTTTATTTCTGTAATATTAGTTCCTACACTTTGATTTTTTTTCGTAAGATCATTCATATGATTAATCGAACCTTGACTTGATTTTTTTGTGTTTGTAGCTGCTTGTGATACTTCATGAACATTTTTGGAGACACCTTGAACTTCTTCCGACAACCCTTTCATTTCTCGGTTTGTTTTTTCAGAGTAATCTACTTGCTCCATTGCCCCATTTGCCACTTCTTCGATGGATGACGCGATTTGATCAGCAGTATTAGATGATTGATTTGAAATTATTTTTAGTTTTTCTGCACTTTCTACAGCGTAAGCAGACATTTTTTTATTTTCTAATATAATGTCTTTTATATTTGCTACCATGTGATTAAAGCTGGCACCTAACTGGCCTATTTCATGCTTTCCGACTTCATCTGTGCGAACAGTTAGATCACCTTGTTCTGCTTTTTTCATTAAGCGGACGATACGGTCAATAGGTTTTGTGATAGAAAAAGTAAGAAATACACCAATTAGGCTGGCAATGATGGCGAAAATAATAACAAAGATAATAACATATGGAATCACATCATTCATTTCTTGCATTAATGCGGCCCTAGGAGTAGATACAACCACTTGCCATCCATTAGATAAGAGGTGGGTGGATGATATTGCATCTTCATTACCTTCGTCTACCACATAATGACTACTGACATCATCTGACTGACTATTTGATATAATGCGGTTTTCTTCATCGATAATTAACAGCTGTTTTTCGTTTTCAACCTCTTCTACTTCAGAACTAAATACGTCATCAAAAATGCTGGGAGCAAAGCTTGAAACAATAATGCCATCCCTCGAAGCTCTTAGAACCACCAAATCACTGACAGTATTTTCAGCATTTTCTAAAGGTAACCATACAACATTTTCACCATCAAACTGTCCGTTAGCATCTTGTTGAATAAATTCATCAATTTCTAATTGAGTCGGTTTCCCAAGGAGTTCACCATCATTTCTAACGAAAAAGAATTCAGAAAGATGAGAGGTATTGTTGAGAATGTTAGAAAAGTAATCGGACATATCTCTTCTCAGAGAGAATGCTTCTCTATCATCAAGGTCATTAAAGTTTATAGCTAATTGGGAATAAATATCTGGATCGGTAATCGGTCTTGTTGTTAATTCCTCCATTTGTTCTATCGTATCATTAACGTTTTCTGAAATTTGAAACCCTATATCACCACTCATTGCTGAAACTTTGTCTTCTAATGTATTTTTCGAAACATTAAAAACCAAAGTAGCTATAACAATACTAGGAATAATACTCAGTAAAATAAATGAGAGCAACAGCTTATACTTCAGTGATATTTGTTTTTTTGGTCTAACCTTCTTGGATCTTTTAAATACCTTTTCATTCTTTTTTTTAGGGATCCTTAATTTTGGTACTCTGGGTTTAAGTTTTTTAAAATCCAATCGTCTCTCTCCCTTTAAATAGAGTTTTACTTTCAGTCCCATGTAAAAATACTATTGTACGTTCCATCCCCCCCACCTCAATAGAGCTTAAAATAGTCCTTTCATCTCACGGATTTCCAATTGTTAACGTTATCAAATTGATTAATGACGATAGATCTAAGTATATAGTCCTTTTTATCTTAGCGAAAACAAAGTAATCAGTCTATTATATTTGAAAAATAATGACAAAAGTTTAAAGCGCTTACTTTTTTGGTGTTAATGAGAGGCGTGGCCGTTTGATCTCTGAAGGCTTTGATCCTATTTGGGGCGCCAATAAAAACATAATAAAGGCCTTATGAAGAGAATGTAAGGTTCTCCACATAAGGCCATGATTGATCCTTTAAAGTGATAAATTCGCCAACTTATTAGAATCTCATTTCCACTCGTAAGGTGTTTCCTGATACACATAATAGTTGAGCCAATTAGAAAATAACAAATGGGCGTGAGAGCGCCAGCGGTTCAGCGGTTTCTCATGAGGGTTATTATTGGGAAAATAATGAACTGGTAATTTTACACTCAATCCTCGTTCTAAATCACGCTCATACTCTTCCTTGAGAGTTACCGTATCATATTCCAAGTGTCCTGTAGCCATGATGTGTTTCCCATCCTTGGACATCATCAGGAAAGGACCGGCTTCCTTGGAAGTAGCTAAAACTTCAAGATCAGGAGCAGCCTTTATCTCATCTATCGAAACATTTGTATGTCTGGAGTGCGGAGCAATAAATTCATCATCAAAACCACGCAACAATTTAATATCTCCATGACCGTTAAAAATTTGATGTTCGAAAATTCCAGAGCATTTCTCTTCCAGCGGGAGCTTATCAATACCGTAGTGGTGGTAAAGGGCTGCCTGTGCACCCCAGCAAATGTGCAGGCTGGATGTCACATGATCTTTTGCCCAGTCCATAATTTCGGTCATTTCTTTCCAATATTGAACTTCTTCAAATTGGAAGTGTTCAATAGGGGCACCTGTAATAATCATTCCATCAAATTTGCGGTGTTTTATTTCAGAAAACGACGTATAAAAATCCTCCATATGGGATTTACTCTCATTTTTCGGTTCATATGTGACTGTCTTGAGAAATGTAATATCTACTTGCAACGGCGAATTTCCTAGAAGTCTAAGTAAGTGACCTTCTGTTTTTTGTTTTTCTGGCATGAGATTTAATATAACGATATTAAGAGGACGAATCTCTTGCAAGCTCGCCTGTTCATTATCCATCATGAAAATATTCTCTTTTTCTAGTATTTCTCTTGCTGGCAGGCGTGCTGGTATTTTAATCGGCAAGGGAATCCACCTCCTGGTTAGATTGGTATGTAATCTCTATTTCTGTCTATCAGCTACTCGTATTTAAAATATACTTACAATTAGCATACGAAAGAATTTTCAATAATCAATATTATAACAGGTGCAAGGAAATCTACAAAGTTTTTACATATAATTTATTAATTTCGCGAACAAATAGTACAGGATGAA